>CAIYIP010000218.1 GCA_903926285.1 uncultured Gammaproteobacteria bacterium | reverse complement strand
TGTCAGCCCTTCACTTTACCATGCCGCGTTAATCGCGTAGGGTGTGAAGCCCGACCTTCAACCAGATCTATAAATATGAAAGACGCTTTTACCAGCATTATCAAAGCCATCGGGGAAACTCCTGATCGACCAGGCTTGATTGGTACTCCCGAACGTGCCGCCAAAGCCATGGAGTTTCTTACCCAGGGTTACAGCCAGAATATTGATGATATTGTGAACGGAGCCTTGTTCCCCACAACGTCCAATGAAATGGTCATCGTAAAAAACATCGAACTCTATTCGTTGTGCGAACATCACCTTCTGCCATTCATTGGCAAATGCCATGTGGCCTACCTGCCAACCACTGTGGTTATTGGTCTCTCCAAGGTCGCGCGCATTGTGGACATGTTTGCGCGGCGCTTGCAGATACAAGAACACCTTACACAGCAAATTGCCGAGGCCATCATGGCAAAAACACAGGCCAAGGGTGTCGGCGTCATCATCGAATCCCAGCACATGTGTATGATGATGCGCGGAGTTCAAAAGCAGAATTCAGTGATGACGACTTCCTGCATGTTAGGTGCATTCAGGGATCGTCCTACGACCCGCAGCGAATTTCTGTCCTTGATCAAGTAGTGTTATTGCAGGCGCAGGTGCTGACTCGGGAATTTTGTCAGCACTGTGCCTGAGACACTTAAAGGGCAAGAAAGGCTTTAATTAAATCAGCGACCGCTTCAACGTGGCCGTCCAGGTGCTGGTGGTGATTCCCGTTCAGCACATGAGTGTCCAGATTCTGAAAGAAGGAGCGACGCGACACCAATCTCTCTTTCTTATCCAGCCAATAGTCATTCGCAATAATCAACAACGTGGCGCATGTAATCTTTCTGATGAATACTTCAGCCTGTTCTTCAGTAAGACTCAGCAGGTTGGCTCTGCTCAGGCGCGGATCAAGATTCCAGTGGTAGCCTTTCTCATCCCGCAAAATGCCCCTCTTGCCGAGAATAGTTGCCGCTTGCAATGATAACCCCTTATCAGCTCGCGCCTTAACGGCCGACATGAAATCAGGATAATGATGACGATTGTCTGGCCTCAGACTTTGGTGTTGCCGTATCGACTTGAGCATCTGGGCAGGAGCGTCTTCTGGCTGCGTGGTCAGTGGACCAACCGCATCAAGCAGAATCAGATTTTTAACACGCTCGGGATAAAGCGCTGCAAAAAGAGACGCAATCGCCCCTCCCATGGAATGGCCGAGAAGTGTAAAAGAACGCAAATTCAAGCCATCAGCCACAGCTAGAACATCAGCAACATACGTCCAGATATAGTAATGCCCCTCTCTATGGCGTGACGAAGACAAGCCATGGCCAGGCAAATCAACAGCGATAATTCTAGCGTCTGGCAACAATGACGCAAGCAGTTCAAAGGTTGCTGAATTATCCTGCCAGCCATGTAGTGCAATCAGTGGTGGTGCCGCGAAATCGCCATGGATTCTAACGGCTAATTGCAAATCGCCGTGGCTTACAGAAATTTCCTGCCAGTGGTTAAGCACTGGGACTCAGGAAAGCAGGCGATGTATTGGTGGTATGAGCCGAAATGGTGTACTGCCCATGCCCAGGCCAACTACGTCCAGCGATATACAAATGAGCTCACTGGTTGCGAGTATATGCATGTCATTTATATTCCCTTCAGTAAGCATTGCATTTAATTCGGAAAGCAAGGGATTGTGACTGACAAGCAGCACATGCTGAGCGTGTATATTTTTGTTCAGGAAATCCATTACGGTACTGGCTCTGACTTCAGGAACCAGTAGCTCTGTTGTTGTACAAGGAACGGTAAATGAAAGCTGTTGGACAAACACCTCGGCTGTCTGGCTTGCCCGCACATAGGGGCTTACAAAACATTGCTCAAGCGGCAATTGACGCGCGGCAAACTGCTTTGCCACATACTCGGCATCCTCACGGCCTTTTACCGTAAGTTGCCGGGCCGCATCACTCGACGCTTTGGTTTCAGCTTCTCCATGCCGGAGTAAGTAGAGATTCATGGCCAGGCTTTTCTCTTGCAATCACCTGAGGCGTTCAGGATCTGAGCCAGCATCAGTCGCTGGATAATCGTCATCGGGATCAACACTGTCGCTTGATGCGACTACGTCGTCATAGTCAGGATCACTCGCTGTTCCAGGTTTGCTGCCAGATGACTGGTCGGAGTACTTGGGCGTTTCTTCACCCGCATCGACAGCGTCAATATCAGGAAATTCGGTGAAGGGAAACGGTTTGTCATCCGAACCATAGACCAGAAAATGAATTATCTGGTGCATGAATACACCACATAAAATGCCAAAACGCCTCAGGTTGTGGTTGGTTTCGCCCGTAATCAACACAATCAGGGTTTGCACCAGAATAGTTGCCAGCAAAACCAGGGTCAGCACCCATGAAGCCAATATATAACCAGCCATAAACAGCATGCGCAACCATTGGCGTCCGGACAATACATTCTGCTTAACTTTATCTTGATCCATTACAGTCACCTATTGTTTATGGTTTTTACTATTACTTTCCCAACAGTTTGGCTTTGCCTACAAACTCGACATCCAGCTCCGTTTCTTCGAGCATCAGCGACACGATTATATGGTCAATGCCGGCCTTGTTATAGATGATCTCGTAAAGACTGCTTGCAAGCGGCATGTTAATGCCAAGTTGGTCAGCTTTTTCTTTTACTTGCTTCAAGGTGTTGATGCCTTCGGCGACCTGACCCAGTTCATTGATAATGAGGTCGAGATCCTTGCCCTCCCCAAGCGCCTTTCCCACCCTGAAATTGCGGCTGAGCGGCGAGGAACAAGTCACGATAAGGTCGCCAACTCCAGATAAGCCCAGGAATGTCATAGGGTCTGCTCCGAGCACCACGCCAAAACGTGCCATTTCGGTGAGACTCCGGGTAATCAGCATGGCTATGGTGTTTTGCCCCATGCCTATTGCGTCTGCGAGACCGGCAATAATCGCATAAATATTTTTGAGAGAGCCGCCAAACTCCACGCCGAGCATATCGTTATTGGCATACACCCTGAAAGTATCAGACCGCAGGGTGTCCTGAACCAATTTGCGGACTTCGGCATCTTTGCTGGCGATTACTGTTCCGGTGGGGCTGCGATTGGCAATTTCCTTGGCCAGATTGGGGCCGCTGAGAACAGCAATTCTTGCATCAGGGACTTCTTCTGCAAGAATTTGACTCATCAGTTTGAAAGTTACCGCTTCGATGCCTTTCGTAGCACTGATAAGAATTACGCCCGACTGCAAATAAGGCCGCATCTGTTTGACAACTGAACGGAAACTGCCGGTAGGCACGGCGACAAAAATCATGTCGACGTCTTCTACCACGGACTTCAGGTCATGGGTGGCCTCGACCTGGTCATGCAGATCCAGCCCTGGCATATAAACTGCGTTTTGGCGAGTGACGTTGAGCGACTCAACTTGTTCGGCGTCACGCATCCACAATTGGGTTTTGTGACCATTATGCGCAATGATATTGGCTATTACAGTACCGAAACTGCCTCCTCCGATAACTGCAACATTTTTGACAGACATGTTTTTGAGAATTCCAGGTTCAGGCCGCCGTTCTGCTACGTCCGGCTCATTCAGTGCGGGCGCGAAGATAGCAGCTATGCAAGGTTAACTCCAGCTTATAGGGGACAAGCCACGGCGGCCGAAAACTGTTTGGGCTAAATCATCAAGTCTTGTTTTTTTGTCCGTTGAAGCAAGTACGATGCTTCTTATAGAATCGACGCCCCTGCGCTTGTCGATCTGCTAAAGGAAATAAAATGACGTTGGATTTGTGGGCTATCATCAGAACCGAAATAAAAGACCAGATAATGCTGGAGCCTGAGCTTGGTAATTTTTTTTCGCGCCGCATTCTCCAACATGACAGCCTGGAGGCCGCACTAAGCGACCTGCTGGCACACAAGCTGGCTTCAGCAGACTTTGCACACAATGCCCTGCGCCAGATTTTTGATGCCGCGCTACGTGAAGATCCCTTTATCATGCTGGCCATTGAGCGCGATCTTATCGCAACCCGGCAGCGTGATCCTGCCGTAAAGTACTACTCAAGCACCCTCCTCTACTTCAAGGGGTTTCAGGCCTTGCAGGCCTATCGCATCGGACACTGGCTGTGGCGTCACGAACGTAACGGGATGGCACTGTATTTACAGAGCCAGATAGCTGAGGTTTTTTGCGTCGACATCCATCCTGCTGCCGTTATTGGTTCTGGCATACTGGTAGATCACGCCACTGGCATAGTCATCGGCGAGACTTGTGTACTCGATAACAATATTTCGATTATGCAAGGCGTCACGCTGGGGGGTACGGGAAAGGAAAGTGGCGATCGGCATCCCAAGGTAAGGCATGGCGTCTTGATCGGGACGGGCGCCATAGTGATTGGTAATGTTGTTATAGGCGAGGGTGCCAAGATCGGTGCGGGCAGTGTTGTACTGAATGATGTTTCTCCCCATACCACTGTGGCCGGGATACCTGCGGTGGTCGTGGGTAAACCGCGAGTTGAGCAACCGGCGCTCGATATGAGCCACGACTTAAATCATAACGGGTAATTCTAATACCGAAATATTCAGACAGCGCGAGGATCATATGCTGCATCAAATAAATTTCAGCTCCGCTCTTAATTATGGAAACGAGTGCCTTTGAGCTCGAGCACTTTTGTTCTTGTGCATGGGGCCTGGCATGACGGTTCATGCTGGGCTACTGTCGCGAATTTGCTGCGAGCACAAGGTCATCTTGTTTTTACTCCTGATCTGCCTGGTCATGGCGACGATAAGACTCCACTTAATAAAGTAACCTTCAAATCCTATGTCACGGCACTGGTTGAACTACTTGGCTCTTTAACAGGAAAAGTTGTTCTGCTCGGCCACAGTATGAGCGGCATGGTGATAACTGAAGTAGCTTGCAGAATTCCCGCAAAAATTTCCCACCTGGTTTATGTCAGTGCATATCTGCCACGGCATGATGAAAGTGTGTTCGATCTGATAGCGCTAAATCGCAGCCATGAACCGTTCACTGCAATCGAACTGGCCATGCAGATGAGTGACGACAAACGCAGCTGCGAAATTGATGAGGCGGAAATCATTTC
>CAIYIP010000217.1 GCA_903926285.1 uncultured Gammaproteobacteria bacterium | reverse complement strand
GACAGGCAACTCGCGCGCTTTTTTATAACTACTGCGCATGTCATCAACAATTTCCGGATATTCCTTGTTATCTATGTACTGCAAAAAGCCACCGTTGAGGCTGCATTCCACCAGCGCGTGATAAGTCTTTCCCGCTTCCTCGAGATCCATGCTCCAGGCAAGGCAGCCTTTCGTGTGACCTGGTAAAACATGCGCTGTCAGCGTGGTACCACCAAGCGTAACGGTATCGCCGTCATCAACAATACGGTCAATCGGAAGTACCTTGGCGGCGGGATGTTTGAAGGCCTGCACTGCGGGCACTTCGAGACGACCTACGACCACTTCGGCACCGGTCATCTCCTTGACCAGTGCATCACCTTCAATATGGTCGGGATGCGCGTGACCGCTGATCAATATCTTGATGTCCTTGATGTCGAAACCGAGCTCCTCGATACCGGCCTTGATAACAGGCCACGACGCTTCATAGTTACTGTTCATGAGGATGTGGCCTTCTGGCGTCGTGATGAGGTAAGAAGACAACATCGTCGTGCCAACATAATAGACATTGTCCATCACGCGATGAGGAGGAAAGGGATCGTTCCAGCCGCCCGGCTGTGCGAATGTGGCAAAGGGCAAAACAGCAAGGGCTGCGGCTAAGGTCAGTTTATGCATGTTCAAAACCACCTGAGGAAAGTCCAAAACTCATGAACAGTAGATTGGCGGGAAAATCCAGCCACGTTTGTTGCTAATGCAGCATGGAGGTTTGCCATCAGAGACAAACCAACATCGCCGAGGTTCAGCACAGACCCATATGCAGGATCACTCCTGACGCTGGCCGCTGCCTCCGGTATCAAGCGTGCGGCCGTCGGGAAATATGATACTGTTCGAGCTCGCGCGCAGTGCGCCATCTTTCGCCTGAGAGCCTTTGACAAGGACCTTGGTGCCGGGAATCAGAGAATTCCTGGTCCAGCCAAGTCGCAGCAACACGGCAGGTGAACCGCCTTCTATTTCCCATTCTTCGGTCTCGCCCTTGGCATTAACAACGGCAATGTGTAGCCAAGAATGCGGATTCACCCACTCCATTTTTACCACGGTGCCATTGAGTTCTACCGGCTTATTTCGATCGAACTCGGCGGAAAAGGAATGATGGGCCGCAGCGGGCAACGCTACTGCCAAAAGTACAGCAGCTAACATTGTGATCAGTTTACTGTTCATGTCCTGGTCCTCGCCTACCGTTAAAGGTTTATAGTTCTATTTTATCGCAAGCTTGCTATACAGCGGCGGAACGGCGCAGGGTTGCTGTCTGCCATTTCATGCAGAATCCTGTCCTTGATCAAACTGCGCTATGGTTTCTCTATGCCGAGCAGGTCGCTATACAACAGCTTGTCGGCAAAGGGCACACACTTGTGTTCGAGCAGCTGCGCGTTGTCCTCGATCAAGCGGTACAAGGGCATTTCTATGGTCCAGGGTTCTGCGTAGGTCAGTGGATCTTCAAGTGTAGCTTCGTACTGGATATGGTTAGCATCCAGCAAGGTGAAACGTTCGGTCACTTTGAGCAGGTTGCTGTGATGATTACCAGCGCGGTCGAGCCAGCTGAATTCATTCTGGCCTGTTGTAGTCACGACCAGAACATTGCCTTCCCAGGCGCCATCGGACTTGCCCATCCAGGAATCAATCGGCGGTGCCGAGAAATCACTCATGTTGATGACCCTGTTCGCTGCTGCGAATGGATAGACCATCAGCAGGTCGCCGCTGTCACCCTGAACAATCTGGAATGGCATGTCGTGGTAGGTGGCGCGTGGCACGCCAAGCATGTAGCACTTCGCTTCAGGATCGGCGCCAGGCCAATTGGCACGATGCTGGTCGCGTAGCGCGAGTGCTTCGGGCAAGTACGGAATTTTGCCGCCACGGATTACGCTCTTGCCGGCGGGGATCGCTGCAATCGCACCCATGGGCCAGAATTCATCAAGCGCTTCAGCAGAATGGGCTTCGAGATTCCAGTAAGCCGAGTTCAAGGCCTGCCAGACACCGTTGAGATTGGGATGGCGCCCGATTGTATCGGGCCGCTCGGCTTGCTGCGCCAGCGCAGGTGCGATCATTGCTACCAATAAGAGAAGCGTGCTGAGAAATCTGGATCGCATTAATCCACTCCCCTTTTTAATAGTTGTTTATCGGATGGACACCGTGAGCTTAACACGCCATTCCAGTAACTGTCAGCGCGGCATTTGCTCTTGGCGCCGCGAGAGGTAATATGGCTTCGCTCCGCAAGCATCACAGCGGCCGCCAAAAGCCAAAATAATATTTTAACTACAAGAGGGGCTTCAGATGATGAAACAGATTCTGGCATTGGGCGGCATAGGCCTGTCCCTTGCCCTGCTGAGCTCCGCGCACGCCGCAGAATGGACTCAACCGCTGACCTCCTGGGGCGAACCCGACATTCAGGGCACATGGCCCATCAACCATCTGATCGGCGTACCGATGCAGCGCGATCCCAAGTTTGGCGAACGCCTGTTTCTAAATGATGAAGAATTTGCGGAGGAGCAGGCCAGCATCCAGGCACGCGACGAACGTTTCCAGAGTGGACCAATTCCGCAGGCCGACGCCGCAGGCATCGCAATGCGCCAGACTTCACTGATTGTAGAACCGGCCGATGGCCGTTTTCCCGAACTCACCGCCAATGGCAAGGCCATGCAGGCGAGGATGCGCAGCAGCTACGATCCCAAGCAAACAGTGTTCGACACTATCGGCGATTTCAGCGCCTGGGACCGCTGCATCACACGCGGCATGCCAGTATCCATGCTGCCGCGCAACTACAACAATGGCATTCGCTTCTTCCAGTCACCCGGCTATGTGGTGATCTCACTCGAGATGGCGCACGAAGCGCGCGTGATCCCGACCAACGGCGCACCACCCCTCGACTCCGACATCAGGCAGTGGATGGGTGAGTCGCGCGGGCACTGGGAAGGCAACACGTTGGTAGTCGAAACCATCAACTTTGCCCACGGCCTTGATACTGGCATGACCAGCGGCGGCGTTCCCGGCGCACCCGGCCCACAACCATCCAGCGATGACCTGCGCATCATTGAACGCTTCACCCGCACCGGATCCGACGCGATGGACTTCGAAATGATTGTTGAAGATCCCGCAGTGTTGGCATCGGGCTCCTTCAAGGTTCAATATCCAATGGTGCTCGACAACGACTACAAGATGTATGAATACGCCTGCCATGAAGGCAACACGGCCGTGCGTAACTACATCGAAACCTCGCGATTCGAGCGGGCACAGGCCGGACAATAAAGCACCGGAATTCAGCCAGCGCGGCTTGCACGTGTACTGTTTGATAGATGCGCGCGGCTCGCGAACTTTTATTCATGATCATGCCGCGCTATTTAGCAAACTCGACACACAAATTCGCATTCGGCACAGGTACGGTTTATGAGACCGCATGAATACATCCATGTAGCTCTCGCCGGCATCCATGCCGACGAAGTCTCATAAACCGTACCTGCGCCTCTGCCCTCACGCAGATTATCGTAGCTTCAACAACCAGATAGTTTCATGTGCAACACATTTACCCTTCAAGCCTCCGGCTACGTCCCTGCTGTTCACAAGTGTTACCGCATAACTTTTGCCATAATGCCGTTTGATCTCATCACTACTCAGTGAAAAAGGCGGCCCTTC
>CAIYIP010000216.1 GCA_903926285.1 uncultured Gammaproteobacteria bacterium | reverse complement strand
GGTTTTTTCATATCCAGATAAAATATTTCGAAGGTCACAGGAACTCCTTCAGCCCCTCGGCCTTCTGCAAACACTTGCTCTGCCTTTGCCAGAGTTTTGCGACTGGTAAAACCCTGCGCTTGTTCACTGTTCATGTTGTAGGCGCCCAGACCTTTGAGCTCCTTTCCCACCGCCTGCATTGAATCATATGGCCGCCGCACCAATTCGACTCTGCTGTTACAGGAGAAACCTGCAGCTTGAGCTTGCTGTATCAAAGTAGCGAGCGGAACAAACTCATTCACATGAACATAGTCATCAATGCGAGCCCAGGCAGTCTTTACCTCGCGCAAGGTCTGCGGCCCGAAAGTACTGAGCAAGACTCTTGCGCCGGGCCGTGCAATGCGAAACAGTTCTGCAAACAATGCCTCAGTACGCGAGCACCACTGTATCGTGAGATTGGAAACTACGAGATCAAATTGCTGGTCGTGCAATGGAAGCGCTTGGGCATCCGCGCACACCAAAGCAGCATTGGCAATGTGATGCTGCCGTGTTGTTTTCAGCATCGGCAAGGCCATGTCCAGCGCAAGCAGTTCGCCTTCGGGAAATTGCTCTCTCAGTTTCATGGTGCAGTAGCCAGTGCCACAACCAAGATCAATCATGTCAGGCAAAGCAAGCTCTGGCCTGATAAAACTCAATAGCTCATCTGCAACCCGCCTCTGTAAATCAGCATGCTGATCATAATGAGAGGCAGCCCGGCCAAACGCACGGGCAATCAGTGCGCGCGAAATCATGGCTGGTTCCCGCCTGCCAGAATATTGGGCGCCAACTTTTCGAGCGCATTAAGCAAGCGCTGCAATTGCTCCATGGTATGTGTTGCGCTGAAGGTGACGCGCAAGCGTGCAGTACCGTGCGGCACAGTAGGAGGACGGATCGCGGTTACAAGCAGACCCAGGCTTTCAAGCTGCTTGCTGACTTGTAGTGCAGTATCGGCTGCACCCAGCAATAAACCCTGCACGGGCGTAGAGGAATCAGTCAATAACAAACCGAGCTCAATACATTTCTGGCGGAACGTGAAAATCAGTTGCTGCAAATGCTGCCGGCGCCAACTTTCATTCTGTATCAGACGCAGACTACAGCGCGTTGCCTCCGCTACAGCGGGTGGCAGTGCGGTCGTGTATATATAAGGCCGACAAAACTGGATCAGCGTTTCGATCAACTCTTCACTACCTGCAACAAAGGCTCCTGCCGTGCCAAAGGCTTTACCAAAAGTTCCCATCAGAATCGGCAAACGGTTTTCATCGACTATATGACCTTGTTCACGCACAGCTTCAGCCAGGCCACCACCATGAGAGCCGAGGCAGCCAAAGCCATGAGCATCATCCATCATGACGATTGCTTCATGCTGCTCTGCAAGCTCAAGCAGGCTCGCAAGTGGTGCAACATCACCATCCATACTGAACACACCGTCGGTAACAATCAGTCGCAGGTGATCACCTGCAGAATTTTTCAGTAACGCAGATAGCCTGTTGAGATCGGCATGGGGATAACGCTTGAAATGCGCGCCCGAAAACACACCGCCATCAAGCAATGATGCATGATTAAGCCTGTCTTCAAACACATAATCCTGTTTGCCCGCGAGGCAGGAAATAATGCCGACGTTGGCCATGTAGCCGCTGGAAAATACCAGCGCCCTGCTTCTGCCGGTGAATGCCGCGAGTTCTTCTTCCAGAGCATGATGAGCCGCACTGTGGCCGGTCACCAGATGAGAACCGCCACTGCCAGCGCCGTACTTGTCGAGGCCGTGTTTGAAAGCGGATATAACATCAGGGTGCGTCGCAAGCCCGAGATAGTCATTGCTGCAGAAAGATAGGTAAGGCTGATTGCCGCAAACAACTTCTGG
>CAIYIP010000215.1 GCA_903926285.1 uncultured Gammaproteobacteria bacterium | reverse complement strand
TACGCCTGCCATGAACCTGGTCGAAGCGTGGCCACGGCCAACCACCGAACTGGTCACGCTGATAATCGGTGAAGGCCTGCATGAGCTCTTCGCGCGTGTTCATGACAAAAGGCCCGTGCTGGGCCACAGGCTCGTTGATGGGCTTACCCTGCAGTAGCAGTAAACGGGCTGGTTTATTGCTATTACGGATACTGACTGTCTGTTCAGAAAGCAGGCGAAAACTGTGCCGAACAGGAACTGCCTGGCCTGCCACTTCCAGAGCGAGGCCTTCAAAAAAATACAGATTGCGATTGAGGCCAGCTGCCGCTGCAGGCAACTCCCACTCGGCATTGGGACCAAGATCGATTACCCAGACCGCGACACCATTGGCAGGATCAGCAGCCCAGGACGAAGGGGGCGGCGCAAGGGCTTTTGTCCCAGCATACTCTCCTGCAGTGATTTCAACCTTGATGGTATTACCATGCGCATCCTGTGTTTCCACCACGGGCAGCTCGCTGCCCCAGAACATCGTAAAGTGCGGATCTACCATCTTGTTCTTTGCAGGCAGGTTGAGCCAGAGCTGAAACAGCAGCATCGGATTGCCGTGCTCCTGATTCAGGAGTGGAAACATTTCGCTGTGTTGCACACCCCTGCCAGCGGTCAGCCATTGCACATCGCCGTTGCCATAACGACCCGCCGCGCCCAGTGAATCAGCATGATCGACTAAACCTTTCTGCACGATGGTAATGGTTTCAAATCCGCGATGTGGATGGCCCGGGAAACCCGGAATGCGATCGCCATGGTACATACGCCAGCCATCGCGGATTTCAAAGTCCATGCCGATATTGCGTCCCGCAAGTGAAGCAGCAGGACCAAGATCGGCATTACCCTTGGGGAAAAAGTCTTCGTGGAAGGCACAGAACAAAAACGGATCAGCGGTCTGCCACTGAAAGCCCAGCGGTTTCATTTCAAGTTTCATGGGTTTACCTCCATTGCCTGCAGATAGGGGGCTACGGAAAAATAGAACAGGGCCAGCACCACGGCAATATACAAGACAAAACGAAAGGGATTTTCTTTGACGATATCGGCCAGGGTGCGCGCCTTGCCGGCACTACGCAAGTTTTCAAACTCAGTGCGTGCCGTTAAAAAACGTTGTTCGGCATACACATCCAGCAGGGCTTGCGCCTGCTCGAGCTGCGACTCATCGCGCAGCCAGAGCGCGGCCAGAGAAATGCCGAAAGTTCCCGCACTGGTTTCGTAATATTCAATGCCATGTTCATCAAGCAGGGAATAGATATCCACCCGCTCATCAACGGGGACATTACGCAGGTTCATGAGCTTGATAGCCATAACAAATTTCCTGGACGTGACAGGCTCTGGTTAAACCCCGTAGTAGTAGGCGATCAAACGTCCGCAGGCCAATGTGCCTATCCAGAGTGCGAGTGACACCAGCGCAGAACCCCTTACACCAAAAGGAACCTTGTTGAGCGTGTCCCAGCGGAACTGGCTGCGAAACAGCACTACATGCATGAACAATGCGTTGAGACCGCCAAGCGCTATCAACACCAGCTTGGTCAAAAAGGCTGGATTGCCCGAATATTCGAGCGGCATGAACATGAACAATATTGAGCCACTGATCAGTACCCCCAGAAACAACCACCCCAAACACGGCATGATGTGTTTCATCATCAGACCAATGGATACCGTGCGATGAAAGCCGAGCAGTCGCAGGTCAAGCATGGCTATGCCGCCAAAAAATCCGCCAGTCATGACAATATGGAAAATTTCCGCCATGGGGAAACCCCAGAGCAGGGAATTGAGCCATACAGTCAGGAAAGATTGATTAAGGGCTTCAAACATCAGGAGTTCCTGCAAAAGCCGGGATGTTAACCCAACTAGTGCTTAAACCTGAACGTCGGTTAGAAAAAAAGTCAGTTGGGAATGGTACTTCTGTAAATCGCACTCAATCAATCAGGCATGACGTTCGCCAAACCTTGTGCTTTAATCTTCAGACGAGATGTTCGCCCTGTCAGGAGACGCCTATGCACCCAACCCTCGCCCACCCCTTGCTTACGGCCAAAAGAATTCTTGCGTTTGGCCTGTTGTTAACCCTGTATGCCTGCGGCGGTGATTCCGCCACTACAACAGATTCCGCAGCAACTGGCGCAGCGCCACCTGCTCAAGCCACATCGGGCTACACACTCGTTGAAACAGTAGCTCGCAGCGGTGATGAAATTGTTATCCCCTACAGCAAATACAAACTTGATAACGGCCTTACACTCATCATTCACGAAGACACTTCTGATCCGCTGATCCACGTTGATGTGACCTACCATGTTGGCTCCGCGCGCGAAGAACCGCAGCGCTCAGGTTTCGCCCATTTTTTTGAACACATGATGTTCCAGGGCTCCGAACACGTTGGCGATGATGAACACTTCAAGATTGTGTCAGAAGCCGGTGGCACCATGAATGGTACCACCAACAACGACCGCACCAACTATTTCGAAACCGTACCCAGCAACCAGATTGAAACCATGATGTGGCTCGAAAGTGATCGCATGGGTTTTCTGTTGAATGCCGTAACGGCAGAAAAATTCGAGATCCAGCGCGCAACCGTGAAAAACGAGCGTGGCCAGAATGTCGAAAACTCACCTTATGGGCGCTTCGGTGAAGTCAACAGCGCTGCCCTATATCCGCCAGAACATCCCTATTCATGGCCAGTGATCGGTTATCCGGAAGACCTCGATGCCGCAACTGTAGATGACCTCAAACGTTTCTTCCTGCGGTGGTATGGTCCCAACAACGCCACGCTAACCATCGGCGGCAATGTGGACAAACAACAGGTACTGGATCTGGCAGTCAAATACTTCGGCGAAATTCCTGCTGGCCCGGCAGTCGAGCCTGCCATTTTTCCACCGCCGGTACTGGATGCCGACCGTTATGTTTCCTATGTGGATGAAAATATTCGCTTCCCTGCCCTACTGTTCACGTGGCCCACGGTTCCACTCGAACACCCCGACCGCGTCGCACTCGAAGCGCTCAACAACATCATCGGCGAAGGCCGTAAGTCCTTTCTTTACAAGGAATTCATCCTGACACAGAAAGCCATCCAGGCAAGCGGCTTTAACGATACGGGTGAACTCGGTGGCACACTGACCTTTTTTGTACTGCCCTTCCCCGGCATTTCCCTGAGCCAGTTCGAAACCGAAATGCGCGCCGTCCTTGCGAGCTTCAATGCTGATTCAATCAGCGACGACGACATTCAGATTTTCAAGGCGCAGCAGGAAGCCGGCCTGATCAACAGTCTCGCCAGCGTGCGCGGCAAGGTGTCGCAACTTGCGTTCAACGAAACCTTCCTCGGCAACCCGAACAACATCCAGAAAGAACTCGCCGATATCCGCGCACTGACCAAGCAAGATGTATTGCGCGTATTCGACATGTACATCAAGAACAAACCAGCGGTAGTCCAGAGTGTGGTGCCAGGCGCAACTCCCGACGCACAAACAAAGCCCGATAACTACACCGCGCCAGCACGCCTGTCACGTCTGGAAAGCAGTGAAGCACCTCTCGAACTACGCAATGCAAATTCTGCGTTTGATCGTGCCATCAAGCCAACTCCCGCAGCCAACCCATTGGTCACGATGCCAGATTACTGGGAAGAAACACTTGCCAATGGCATCGAAGTTATCGGCACGAGCTCCGCTGAAGTACCTGTGGTGAGCATGCGTCTGGTATTTGAAGGTGGCCAACTGCTGGAAGAACCAGCCAAGTTTGGCATGGCGAGTCTCACAGCGATGATGATGAATGAAGGCACCCAGAACTACACAGCCGAACAATTTGAAATTGAACTGCAAAAACTCGGCAGCAATGTTTCGGTGAGTTCGTCGTCAGAAGACACCACCGTCTCCATGCAGACACTACTGACCAATCTGGATGCAACTCTGGCATTGCTTGAAGAACGACTCTTTCGCTCGGTGTTCACCCCGGAAGATCTGGAACGACTGCGCCAGCAGCAGATCGAATCCCTTGAAGCAGCAAAAGAAGAACCCAGCAGCATAGCCGAGAACGTCTACAACAAGCTGTTGTATGGCAAAGACCATAACTTCTCGGTTTCCTCTGCCGGCGACATCGCCACCTTGCAGGGAATCACTTTAGCAGACATCACTGATTTCAGCCGCAGCAGTCTGGTATCACAGGCTCTGGACGTGACTGTGGTCGGCGATGTGAGCCAGCAGGATGTACTTGCGAAGCTGGCCTTCCTGCAGAACCTGCCCAATGAACAGGTCAGCCTGCGGCCACAGCCAGCAACTCCTGAGCTTGCCGGCAATACGCTGTATCTCGTCGACAAGCCCGGCGCAGCGCAATCCGAAATCAGGATTGGTTACATGGGCAACCTGACCTACGACCCGACCGGTGAATACTTTGAACGCTCGCTGATGAACTACGTGCTCGGCGGCGCCTTCAGCAGCCGCATCAACCTCAACCTGCGCGAAGACAAGGGTTACACCTACGGCGCTCGCAGCGGTTTCAGCGCAAGCAAACTGGCTGGACCATTCACCGCTTCAGCCAGCGTGCGGACGGATACGACCGCCGACTCCGTGATACAGTTTGTCAACGAGATCAAGGGTTACCGTGAAATCGGCATCACCCCGGAAGAACTCCAGTTCACCAAGG
>CAIYIP010000214.1 GCA_903926285.1 uncultured Gammaproteobacteria bacterium | reverse complement strand
CATGTTGAAATCCAGGTGATTGGCGATGGCGAAGGCAATGCGATCTGTCTCGGCGATCGCGACTGCTCCATGCAGCGCCGCCACCAGAAAGTTGTCGAAGAAGCGCCTGCCCCCGGCATTCCCACCGATGTGCGCGCCGACATCCAGCGTTCATGTATCAAGGCCTGCCAAGACCTCAAATATCGCGGCGCCGGTACGCTCGAATTTTTATACCAGGACGACAAATTCTATTTCATAGAAATGAACACGCGCGTACAGGTAGAGCATCCGGTTACCGAACGCATCACCGGCATAGATATCGTCAAGGAACAATTGCAGATAGCCTCAGGTATGGGGCTGTCCGTAAAACAGGAAGACATTGTGTTCACGGGCCATGCGATCGAATGCCGTATCAATGCCGAAGATCCATCCACCTTTATGCCAAGCCCCGGCAAGATCACGCTGTATCACGCGCCTGGTGGTAACGGCATTCGTGTTGATTCCCATATCTACAGCGGCTACACAGTGCCGCCTTATTACGATTCGCTGATTGCCAAGCTGATCAGCCACGGCCCGAACCGTGACGCCGCCATCGGTCGTATGCAGAATGCGCTTGAAGAAATGGTTGTTGATGGCATCAAGACAAACATTCCGCTGCAGAGCGACATCATGCGTGATGCAGGTTTCCGCAAGGGCGGCATGAATATTCATTACCTGGAAGCCAAACTGAAAGACAAGGTTGGCAAGGCGCATTAAGTAATGCGCACCGCAGGGCACTGAGTTAAGCGCCTTTCGCGCCTCGGCTTTTGCTCACACCAGCTGCATATAAAAAATGCAGCTGGTGTTTATCTTTCCAACCCGCCTCTTTCAATCTACCTTCCACCTATGAACAACGAATGAACCCCTCATGAGCTGGCTAGAGTTAAAACTACAAATCACCCGCGCTGACGCCGCTGAACTTGAAATCCTGCTGGATGAACTGGGCGCAGTATCCATCACCATGATGGACGCGGAAGACAAGCCGCTATTCGAGCCGAAGCCCGGCGAAACTCCACTCTGGGACAATCTCATAGTGACCGGTCTTTTTACTGAAGACACCGACGCTGCAGCACTGCAGACAGCACTCACCTCGGTCTGGTCACCAAGAGCTTTGCCAGCGCTGCAAGCAAGCATACTGGCCGACCAGAACTGGGTACGCGCCTGGCTCGATGATTTCAAGCCCATGCGTTTTGGGCATAAGCTCTGGGTATGTCCCAGCTGGTGGATGGCAGGCAAGGATGGCAACGCAAGTTCCGACTGGACCCCTTCGGTGGAAGATGCCGAAACCTGGGAAGCCCGCAATCAGGACTTGCTGAACGAGATGCAACAACCCGGCAAAGCAATCATGCTACTCGACCCCGGCATGGCCTTTGGTACCGGCACCCACCCCACCACTTCACTATGTCTGCAATGGCTTGATACGCAAACCCTGGACGGCCAGACGCTGGTAGATTACGGCTGCGGCTCTGGTATTCTCGGAATCGCCGCGCTGCTGCTGGGCGCGAAAAAAGTTTATGGTGTCGACAACGATCCGCAGGCGCTCACGGCCACTGCTGATAACTGCGCCAAAAACCAGCTGGATATTGCACTTTTCCCGATGTTTCTGCCTGAGGCGTTTAATCAGGCAATAAAAAGTAGCAGCATCCAACCTGTCGACGGCATGATGGCCAACATACTGGCGGGCACGCTGATCGAACTTGCAGAGGTCTTGGCACTGCAGGTTAAAAAAGGCGGCTGGATTATGTTGTCGGGCATTCTGCGCGAACAGGCTGACGCAGTGGCGAGCGCCTACACACAATGGTTTACTGATTGCGTGATCACGGCAGAAAAGGACTGGGTACGAATCAGTGCCATCCGTAACTAGTTTCTGTACCACAGCACCACCGTACTGAATTTTTCGGACCCCTGCGCAACTATGCCATCCATCATTACCCAATGCCCCCGCTGCCAGACCTCATTCAAGGTCAGCGCCAAGCAGCTTGCCATTGCGGAAGGCAGGGTGCGGTGCGGCTCCTGCCTCGATATTTTTTCTGCCACAGAAAATCGCATCACCATCAAACAACCTGTTTCTGAAACTCCGCCCGCTGATCCTGTAGAATCCGACTATGAGGTCGAGCAAGTTGAGGAACAGATTTCTGATAATGACAACGCATCACTTCCAGAACCCAATGCAAGCATCACCAGCAAACATCAACAAGCTTTAGAGCCACGAACTTTTGCACTCAACGATTCGGTTACGCTGAATGATGGTGCTGGCCAACTTCTGGATAGCAGCACAACAACGGTTAACGTGACTGCTGCGCCGGAGTCATCACCGGCAAACGAAGATGAAGCACTGGATTTTGTGCTGGATGACGAGATGGACGACATCCCGCTCGGTGATATGGAGCTTGATGATTTTGACCTCTATGATCCCGACGTAAGTGAATTCGAAGTTGAAGAACATGACGAGTTGGAAGCAGACGAAGAGTTTCCCCAAACAGAAGTACAACCTCCTGCGGCAAGACCCATAGAACCAGTCTCTGCAGCGGAGCCAGCCCCCGCGTTGGAAGAAGATACAGGTCCGCGTTATGAAGTAAATGCAGAAACCACCCATGCTGCGGGCATCCTGGCCATCACCGAGGCGGATGCAGCATTTACCGACAAGCCTGCTGCCGCTGTTGAATCAGGCGAAGTATTTCCTGACACCTACGCCGCAAATTCCCTTGTCTATGCTGAATCCACGATCATCGATGGCGCAAATGACCAGGAACAGAATTTTCTCGTCGACCACGAATCCCAGGACGCAGCCAATGCTGCAAACAGTCCCGTGGAAGCCCAGGCAGAACAAGCGCAGGAAATCATGGCCGCCGGCCCTGTTAGCTACCGGGATGACGATGACAACTTCGATACTGCCGACTCGTTCTCAGCTGAAAAGCTATCAGACTCTGATGAATTGCATTTACCTGGTTTTTCTGCGCTTTCCGGTGATGAAACAGATGAAGATGTGCTCTCTGCGTCAGCACCCAAACCACAGTCGAGGCACGACAAGGAAGAACTACGCCAATATCTGGCCGAACTCGAAGATGCCGATGCACTTGAAACTCTGCCAACCACAACCATGGATACGATCGAAGCTGATCCTCTGACGTTTGAAGTCGGCAGCGGCTTTCGCAAGTATATGAGTACCTTCGGCTGGCTCTGTCTGAGCATTATTCTACTGGCAGTTTTTGTGTTGCAAGTAGTTGCAAGTAATCTTGAACTGATACAGAAGTCGCCACTATATTCGCGTTATCTGCCGATATTTTGCCGCGTGCTTGATTGCCCGCAACCGGAACCCGCAACAGCCGGCATCAAGAGCTTTTCTTCTCAGGATCTTCTGGTTCGCTCCCATCCCGATATTCCTGATGCGCTGGAGGTCGGCTTTATTTTTCGTAATGACTCTGAACTTCCGCAAGCTTTTCCGCTGGTCGAACTCAATTTCAGGAACCGCTTCAGTCGCCTGATAGCCAACCGCCTGTTTAATCCCCTCGAATACCTGCCACCCGAGCTGGCTGCGCTGGATCTGATGCCCGCGCGCTCGAGCGTCCAGGTCTTGCTGGAGCTCGCCGATCCAGGTAGCGAAGCGACCAACTATGAAATCATCTTTCGGGAAGACCCGGATAATCCTGCAAGCCCCGCAAACGTCCGCTAACGCAACATGGACTCGACTGCGGCACCTTAGTAAGATGCCTGCCTGTCCTGTCCTGAGTCGTTCTTTACCGTGTTTCGCATAGGCCCATTTCAACTGGATTCCCGCGTGTTACTGGCACCAATGGCCGGTATCAGCGACCGTCCGTTTCGCATCTTGTGCCGCCAGCACGGGGCAGCACTCGCTGCCACCGAAATGCTGAGCTCCAATCCCTTGCTGTGGAATAACCAGGGCAGCCAACTCAAGCGTGTTCATAAAGATGAAGTTGCTCCGCGTGTGGTGCAGATTGCAGGAGCTGACCCATTTACGATTGCGGAGGCAGCCCGCCTCAACGAAGAGCAAGGTGCGCAGATCATCGACATCAATATGGGCTGTCCGGTCAAAAAAATACTCAAACAAGCTTCGGGCTCTGCTTTGCTGAAAGACGAGGCGCTGGTGGCAAAAATTCTCGAGGCTGTTGTCAAGGCAGTATCTGTGCCCGTGACCCTCAAGATACGGACAGGCTGGAGCCCCGAGCAACGCAACGGCATCACGATCGCGCGTATTGCCGAAGACGCCGGTATCCAGGCACTGGCCGTGCATGGCCGCACAAGGGCCTGCATGTTCAACGGCAATGCCGAGTACGACACAATCGCAGCCATCAAACAGAGTGTGCAGATACCTGTCATCGCCAACGGCGATATCACTACCCCTGAACAAGCGCGCCACGTGCTGGCGTACACCGGCGCAGACGCGGTCATGATAGGGCGTGGCGCGCGCGGCAGACCCTGGATTTTCCGCGAGATAACGCATTTTTTGCAAACCGCCACCCAACTGCCGGCACTACCCGCCACACTGGTGGAAAAAATACTGCTCGCCCACGTGCGTGAGTTGCATGCATTTTATGGGGACCATCTCGGCCTTGGTTATACCCGCAAGCATGTCGCCTGGTATCTCGAAAGTTATGCTGGCGCGCGGGAATTCCGCAGTCTGTTCAACACGCTCGATAGCCAGAGTGCGCAACTTGAACATATCGAACAGTTTTTTGTCGGTTTGCAGCAACAGGAGCATGCGGCATGAAAGTGCCCGCCAATCCCCAGCTCCGCTCGCAGGACATACTGACCAACAACAAAACAGTTGTCCAAGGTATGCGCCGACCTTCCACCCTGCGTGCGAGTGTCAGCGCTGCCTTACAAGACTATCTGAATCTGGTCGATGCCGACATGGTCAATGATCTCTATGCGCTTGTGCTCGCGGAAGTTGAAGCACCGATGCTTGAGGCTGTCATGCAAAAAGCGCGCAGCAACCAGAGCAAGGCAGCGCAGATGTTGGGTGTAAGTCGAGGCACCCTACGCACGATGCTCAAGCAATATAAGATGCTGGATTAGTCCGGCAGCTTACCGACAACTGAATATTGCGGCTCTTCTCAGATATGTTTCCAGGCTCGAGGTACAGCATGCGCCGTTATTCAGAAATGCTCGACCGTCTGCTCCCGGCCCTTGCACTCATTTCCTCTCTGAGCCTTGTGGTTGCAGTGCTTTATTTTTCGAATGCCTCCCTTTACTGGGAGCACAATTTCCTCGTTGATGTGGTGTCGTGGGCAGCACTCTGCACACTTGGCGCAGGCCTTTTGCGCTATTTTGTCCCGGCGCATGCTGCTGTTTATCTAGCGGCGGCAGTGTTGCTTTATCTCATGGTTGGCATAGGACTCGTGCAAAGCGCAGCTACGGCACTGTTGATATTTTCCTGCTACTCGTATGGCGGGGCCACATTGAGCCTGATGTTTCCGCAACGCGAATCCGGGAGTAAGGGCACACAAAATATCCTGGTTGGACTGGCGCTGGGCCTCACTCTATTCGGCGTCATGATCCACTACCAGATCAATTACCGTTCTCTATATTTTGCCATAACGCTTGCTCCTGCACTGGTGCTGGTGGCGTCGGGAAAGTTGCCCGCATACTGGAACCGGTTCAGTTCTACCTTGGTTGGTCACGCCCGAACCATTACGTTGTCATACTGGTTGGTTGCGCTCATCATCATTGCGTTCAGTGTGTTGTGCCGCCTGGCGCTGATTCCGACTCTTGGCTCTGACGACAACGCGCTGCATCTGGGCATGTGGACCCAACTCTCCTGGCGCCATATCTACAGTTTCGATGTTGTCACCCAGATATGGCAAGTAGCACCTTTTGCTGTCGACCTGTTGCATGCCGTACTGAGCATGCTTGCCGGCGAAGATGCACGCCCCGCCCTGAATCTTTTTTTGCTGGCTTTTCTTGTACGTCAGTTATGGGTAATTCTTGGCCACTTTGCCTTAAGCCAGAGTGATCGTAGTCTGATTGTACTGTTATTTATCAGCACCCCACTCATTGGCAATCAGCTCATCTCGCTGCAAACTGAATTATTCCTCGCAACACTAATAGCAAGTGGCACAAGACTTGCGCTTGAGATCAAGGATACTTGGTACTCACGTGATTTGGCGGCCATTCTTGCGGTGGCTGCGATGTGTTGCGCTACCAAACTTCCTGGCGCCTACATAGGAGCATTGCTAGTACTGGCGGCGATCATCCAACTCTACTTCACCCGACCTCGAACACTTCCATCTTTTACTCTGGGCCGCAGTGTACTTGTAGCGGGATTTATCGGCCTGTTGGGCATCCTTGCTTTCAACTCCTATTTCACCGCGTGGTGGATAACAGGCAATCCGTTTTTCCCGCTATATAACGGCATCTTCAAGTCTCCGTACTACGATGCGGTTAATTTTGTTGAT
>CAIYIP010000213.1 GCA_903926285.1 uncultured Gammaproteobacteria bacterium | reverse complement strand
ACTAGGCGAAAGTATTACGCTCGGCAAAAAGGTGACGCTTGCTGAACTCACGACACGCAAACATTATCCGGGTAGTCATCAGGTCGACGCCCTCATCAACGGGAGGGCAATGCCTTTGGGGTCGTTCCAGCTGCTGAAATGAAAAATCAGTCTAAAACCAGCAGAATGGGTTCTTGCGTCGCAAGAAACTCAGTTGCAGCCAGCTTGTAAACAGCTGGCTGCAGCCGGGAAGGGTTGTCAGTTCTGCGCAGCGACTATCTGCAATTCCACGCGACGGTTTTGGGAGCGGCCATTTTCATTGTCATTGCTGGCAATGGGTTGGTCAGGGCCTACACCTTGTGCAATAAGGCGTGATTGATCAATGCCGCGCTGCGCAAGATAGTTGGCGACACTTGTGGCGCGACGGTTCGACAGGTTGTAATTGTAATCTCTTGAGCCTGTGGAATCGGTGTGGCCAGTAACCGTCATGCGGGTATCAGCGTATTTCGCCAGCACCTGTGATACGGAATCCAGCGCAGGATAAAATTGCTGGCGCACAACGTATTCATCAGTGTCGAAGGTTACGTTGCCAGGCATGATCAGATTCAATTCATCACCCACACGTTCAACCTGCACGCCGGTGCCGGCCAGTTGTTCACGCAGTTCTGCTTCCTGGGAATCCATGTAGGCGCCCACGCCAGCGCCGATAGCGCCGCAGCCGAGGCCCGCATTTCGCGCACGGCGGCTGTTTTCGGCAGCGCCAATCAAGCCGCACACTACGCCACCTATTGCGCCATATTTGACGGCCCTGCTTGTCTGTTGTTCTCCTGTGTAAGGATTGATGGTGTTACAGGCGCTGATAACCAGACTGATGACAAGTGTTGCTGCAACTTTGCTTATGATTCTCGGGTGCATGTATATCTCCTTTTATGCGATTAAAACTTTGATGCCTTTAAACAGGACCGCAGCTCATCTTGAGTTCCTGGCATCGATTTGTCAGTAAAATCGGGAACAGCTTTACTTTTTTCCGGGTAGGAAAATGATACCGCATGAGCCTGAATGTGTTCTGAACAGTACAGGCCATGAAACAACAGGGGGACTGGCTAGTAGCGCACAGATTCCTATTTGTTACTGCTTTGCCGCTGCATAATTGTTGTAAGCTGCACAGGCTTTGGTGCTGACTTTTGGTGGCATAACAACAAGGCAGCATGTTTGGTGGCCGCGATTGTCCAAATGTGACAAGTTCCGCTGTTATAACGCCGTCAAACGAAAGGCAAAAACGTAGTGGAATACCGCAAATGCAAGTTGTAGGTAAACTGATGAAGGCTGAATTTGAATCCTGCTAATCGAAGTGCGAGTCATGTAATTGAAGGGCTCTCGGTGCGCGACCCTGTTGTTGCGAAGCGCTTGTATGATCTGATGCAGGCCGCATATACAGTCGAGGCGCAACTGCTGCAGGATGATGACTTCCCGCCCTTGCGCCGTACGCTGCAGAAAATAAGTTATTCGCAGTCGCGATTTTTCGGCATCAGCGAAGGGGGTATGCAGCAGGCTGCAATAGAGCTGGTTGTGATGCATGCTGAGGTCTACATTGACGCGCTCGTAGTGGCACCCGCGCAGTTTCGCAAAGGCCTGGGCACTGCCCTGTTGCAACATGTGCTTGCGCTTTACCCGGGCAAAACTTTTATCGTGCAAACCGGCAAGGCCAATTTTCCGGCAGTCAATCTCTATCACAAGGCGGGGTTTGTCACGGAGGCCGCAATAATCACACCAGCCGGACTTGAGCTTCTGAGTCTGGTGAAGCAGCCAGACGCCAAGCTAGAACCGTAAATTTATTTCATTAAACCAGGAGACCCTTATGGATATTAAAATTCTCGCCACCGTATTTTTCACGGTATTTGTTGCGGAACTTGGCGACAAGACGCAGCTGGCTACCATGCTGTTTGCAGCCGACAAAGATGTAAGCAAGTGGACTGTATTCGCGGGTGCTGCACTGGCGCTTGTTGCGACATCGGCGCTTGGTGTTCTTGTCGGCAGTGCTATTTCCGGTTTCATGAGCCCGCGACAATTACAGCTTGTAGCGGGTGCTGGCTTCATCGGCATTGGTATCTGGACGCTGGCGCGTGCATGAAGATTGTAATCTGCACTGCAGAATATGCAGAGCTGTTGTTTCAGTACAATCTGGACAATGCCGCTGCTTACTCATTCGATGTGCTCAAGTTCAATCGCATCTCGGCCAGTTACATGCCCGCCAGCACCGAAAATCCCTTCCTGTCTGTTCTTGCTCAATGCAGGAAATTGCATCGACACCGGTCAATGCACTGACTATGATTGCCCGCGCTTACTCGCAAGCAAGATCTGTCCATCCTGAATGCCACATCTGTCTTGTCTGAAAGCCGGTTAGTCACTAAACATTACAGAACAACACACGGCGTGAAAGCCTGGAAATACTTCAATGAGTGCATCGGCAGGGCCGGCACGCGCAGCGCGTAAGCCCGGAATCATGAGTCTGCTGCGGCCCTATCGCCTGTGGGTTATAGCGCTTGTCGCGTTGACTGTGCTCGCCAATGGCCTGAACCTGGTCGTGCCAAAATTGATTGCGACGGCCATCGACTCAGCAACTGCTGGCAACTTCGCACTCGCGAGTACTGTAGCCGAGTTTGCTGCCATCGCAGCGGGCATTTTCTTGCTGACTTACCTCCAGGCAATCGTGCAGACCCTCACCTCCGAACGTGTGGCGCGCGATTTGCGCACACGCTTGATTGGCAAAATCTCCCAGCAGGATCACGCCTATGTGCAGGACATAGGCTCAGCAAAATTGCTAACTAATCTGACTTCTGACGTTGATGCAATCAAGAATTTTGTATCGCAGGCCATTGCCTCGATCATCTCGTCGCTGTTCCTGATCATCGGCGCCTCGGTGCTGCTGTTCATGATCGACTGGGAACTCGCAGCCGTTGTGCTCATCGTAGTGCCGGCGATTGCGTTCACGTTCTACTATGTGTTGTCGCGGGTGCGTAAACTGTTCCGTCGCTCGCAGGAAACGATTGACTGGCTCAACAAGGTTATCAACGAAGCGATCAATGGTTCGTCACTGATCCGGCTGCTCAATTCCCAGACTTTTGAATACCAGAAATTCCTCGCCGCCAACACGGAAGCGCGCGACATCGGCATGCGTATCATCAGTCTGTTTGCGGTCATGATTCCCGCGATCAGTTTTCTTGTCAGCCTCGCAGTACTCGTGATCCTGGCCTTTGGTGGTCATCTCGTGATTACCAACTCACTGTCACTCGGCAATTTCAGCGCTTTCCTCAACTACCTCACTATCCTGATTTTTCCGATTATTGTTATTGGTTTCATGAGCAACATCATCGCCCAGGCAACGGCATCTTATGGTCGTATCGTGCAGGTGCTCGAAGCACCTGAGCCGCAAGCATCCGGCACACTCGATCAGGAGTTGCGCGGCGACATAACAGTCGACAATGTGACAGTCATGTATGGCGAGAAGATGGCTCTGCGCGAAGTCAGTCTGAGCGTCAGTACTGGCAGCCGCACGGCAATCATCGGCCCGACTGCCGCTGGCAAGACACAACTGCTGTACGCGATCACGGGCCTCATCAAACCGCAGTCTGGTTCTATCCTGATTGATAACCTGCCTCTTGCAGCATGGTCACCGCAGGCACTGCATCGGCAGATTGGTTTTGTGTTCCAGGATTCGTCGCTGTTCAATCTGACCTTGCGCGAAAACATCGCGTTTTCCAATACCGT
>CAIYIP010000212.1 GCA_903926285.1 uncultured Gammaproteobacteria bacterium | reverse complement strand
TGACCTGCCAGGTGCCGCCCAGTTCAGGGCTTCTTTCCAGCAACACAAAATCGTTGCACCCCTTTTCTTGCAAGCGGATGGCCGCTAACAGCCCTGAAAACCCGGTACCGATGATCACGGTCTCAACATGGCGGGGCTGCATCGGACTGCCAGCGTATGCAGATATTTCTTTTGTTGCGGATTGCTCCGATGCGCTCATCTTCAGGCTCTTTCAAATTGTTCGGTTGCTAATGTTCATGTCGACATTAAAGATCGCCCTATAGCCGACCGGCCAAGGCTTGGCGGAGGCTTCATTCTGTGGTAGCGCGGGGCAGACTTGTTCCAGTACATGTTCGCGTTCAAATGACTGCTGTCGACGAAGATCAAGCAAGCCATTTTCCTGATAGGGATTCTGCAACCTGTGGCTTAAGGGGAACTTAAAAGGAAGTGACAAAAGTGGACTAAAGAGTGGTTGATGAGATGGAGGCTTCCCTGCAATCGGCCTCGTAATGCGCCACCCTCTCGCGAGGGATATTGCCTAGAGCAGACTAAAGTCGAAGTCCGGATGAGCGGCACATACGGTATCGGGCCAGGTATTTCTCTGAGTTCCGATCTCAGGTCGCCTGCGGGAACACGAGCGTGCATTCAGTACCGCCGCCCGTCTGTGACCTGACCGAAATATGCCCTTTGTTCGCCAGCATGAGCCTACGGGAAATACTCTAACCGATGCCTGAGCATTTGCGTAATAGGAGCGCACCCGGCTGGCCTGTGGCGCCACGCTGGCCTATAGTGCGCGGCTTCGTCCGTCTGCCCGGTTTGTCGCATGCCCCACTCCGTTCCGCTTTCTCCCTCGCACGGCGCTGGTCTGCGTCTGATGCTTGCCATCCTGGTGGTTACGCTGAATTTGCGCGGTGCTATCACCTGTGTTGGTCCGCTGCTGAAGACCATTCAGCAGGAATTTGCGCTGTCTGCCACCGGGGCGGGGCTGCTGACCTCTCTGCCGCTGCTCGCCTTCGGTTTCATCTCGCCCTACGCCGCCCCGCTGGCGCGGCGACTCGGCATGGAGCTAGCGATTTTCGTTTCTATGCTGGTGGTGTTGTGCGGCTTGGGCTTGCGCTATCTGCCGGGCACGGCGTGCCTGTACCTCGGGACCGGGCTGATCGGTATCGGCGTGGCGATCAGCAACGTGCTCCTGCCGGGGCTGTTGCGCCGGGACTTCCCTACGCACTTGGCGCTCGTCACCGCACTGTTTTCGATGGTACTGGTGACGGTTGGAGGTCTGGGGTCGGGCTTGGCAATTCCGCTGGCGGAGTTTGGTGGCTGGCGTTTTTCGCTGGTAGCCTGGGCTGGGCCGGTGGTGCTGGCTTTACTGGTTTGGGTCCCGTTGCTGCGACACAACATACCGCCTGTTTCCAATGCGAGCGCCAGCCGTTCGCTGTGGGACAGCCGCCTTGCGTGGCAGGTCAGCCTCTTCATGGGCTGCCAGTCCACCGCCTTCTACGTGATGATCGCGTGGTTTCCGAGCATGATGGCAGACCTCGAGGGCATTAGTGCCGCACGTGCAGGCTGGATTTTGTTCGTGTTCCAGATCTTCGTGCTGGGGTCGGTGATGGCGGTACCGCTGCTGATCCATCGCTGCAGCGATCAGCGCTGGATTGGCGTCGGTTGCGCCAGCCTGATTCTGCTGGCCTATAGCGGCCTCTATCTTGTCCCGGCACAAGCCATGGCCTGGATGATGCTGATGGGTCTCGGGGCGGGTGGTTCCTTGGTCTTATCGATGACCCTGTTCGGATTGCGCGCCACCACCGCCGCGCAGAGTGTGGCCCTGTCAGGCATGGCACAGGCGGTGGGCTACACGATGGCGGCGGTAACTCCCATCGTGATCGGGTACATCAGGGATCAGACCAGCAGCTGGAACCTACCGCTACTGCTGATGCTGGCGCTGGGTGCGGGCCAAGTGGTGACCGGCTATTTGAGCGGACGTGAGCTGACCCTTCAGCGCTAGTAGCGTCTGAATACGCCGCCATGGACCTTGTGGGAGGATTCCATGGCGACCGTGTCACGCTTGGTACCAGAATACCAGAATGGGACAGCCACTCCGTCTCTAGAATGGGACTACCAGAATGAGACAGCCACTCCGTTGTACTCTCCGTTCTAGAATGGGACAGCCACTTCGTTGTAGAACTCCAGAATGGGACAGTCACTCCGCCTTCTCTCCGCCAACACCCAATGCAGCACAGGCACGCCCATCAAAACCTCAGACGTCGTCCGTATCCCTGGGCTCATAGCTGTGCCTGCAAATACTCGGCATTGCCTACGACTGCGCCGCCTGCAGTGCCTCCAGCACCCGTTCCTTGCGGAAAGGCGCCCTGCGTAGCCGAACGCCAGTAGCGTCATAAATCGCATTTGCTACCGCTGCAATCAGCGGTTTATGGCTCGTCTCGCCGGCACCGTAGTGCGGCAGGTCGGGGCGATCCGGGTTGGGGTCGCCGTTGACGAGCACGATGTCGATGGTTTCCGGTGTGTCGGAATGGCGCATGCTCGGGTGTGATACCCAATCGACACTCGTCACCTTTTCGTTGTCGAACTGTACTTCTTCCCACAGTGCGCGGCTGATGCCGTGCAGCATGCCGCACTCAACCGTGTGCTTGAGGCCCATGGGGTTGATGGCGAGGCCACAGTCGTGGGCACAGACCAGACGTTTGACCCACACACGACCGGTTTCGCGGTTGACCTCCACATCGGCGATGACCGCCACTACGGTATTGCTGCGGTAGGTGTAAGCGATGCCGCGTCCGCTTTGGATGGGTCCCGTGCTCTGTGGTCGTGGTGCCGGTCGCGACTCCCAGCCACCATAGGTATCCACAGCTGCGCGCAGCACAGCGAGTGAGCGTGCGCGGCGAAATGAGTTGTCTTCCTCGCTAGCTTCAATCATTTCTAACCGGAACTCTGCTGGATCTCTGCGCGCTGCTGCTGCCAGTTCGTCGATGAAACCCTCGAACGCAAACGTAACTTGTGGGCCATCCGGGTCGCGCAAGTTGCCGGTGCGCAGGGGTGTTTCCCACACCATCGGCAAGGCTACCACGTGTCCCGCCAGGCGTAGATTTGGGATGCCGTATTTTACTGACGGCAGTGCGGCGCCGCCTGCCGCAATGCGCTCGGGCCGCCGGCCCATGAGTTGCGCAATCAACACGGTGTTGGGTTCGTTGTAGCCCAGATGAGAGTAGTCGATGGCGCGGGCCTCGTACTCGAGTGCCGTCAGCTTGCCGTTGGCATCGAGGCCACCACGCAACTTAAAGGCATAGGCCGGGCCTTTCGTATCCCAGCCCGTTTCCTCATGTCGCATCCATTGCACGCGCACCGGTCTGCCAAGCTCATTGGCAAGAAACGCGGCCTCGAAACCGACATCGTCCGAAGCCGTGCGGCCGTATACCTGTGGCCCATCCATATACACCACACGCACGCGGTCGCGAGGCAGGCCGAGAAACTCTGCAACACCGGTGCGCAGGCCGTACGACTTCATGTCGTTCGAGTAGATCGTTAGCTGGTTGTCTGAAGGATCAGCCATTGCAAATGCCGGGCCGATGGCGGTGTGCCCCTGAAATGGAACGTCATACTCGGCTTCAAGCACCTGCGCCGCGCTAGTGAAGGCAGCAGCCGGGTCACCTGTGAGTCTCGGCTCAGAGCTCGAAGTTGGTGTTGCTCCGCGAATGTAAGTAAACAAATCGTTGGAGGCTGGGAACGGCGCTTCTGCTGGCGGTGTCCATTCGGCCTTCAGCTGCTGCGCGGCCTTTATAGCTTGCTCTTCGCGTTCGCACACTACGGCCACATAGTTGCCGCGGCTCACGACGCGTACGAAGCCGGGAATGCTTGCCACCGATGCTTCATCGATGCTGCGTAAGGTCGCGCCCGCCACGGGCGGCCGTACGTTGCGCGCATGCAGCATGCCGGGCACTTTCATGTCCACAGCCCAGATCAACGAGCCATCGACCTTGGCTGGAATGTCGTAGCGCTGGATCGGCTGGCCAACCACGCGCATCTGCTGCACAGGTTTGACGCCAGCCATGCCTGTGGTGGCATTGATGTTGGCTCCCGTCAGCACCACATCGAAACGCTGGCCACCGACGAGTTCGGCATAGCTGATTGATTTCGTGGCGTCCAGCATTGCCGAGATTGTGCCGTTGCTGACCATAAGTTCTGAAACTGGCGTGCGCAGGCGTTCAGCGCCAAGCTCCAGCAACACGCGCCGCGCTTCCGCAGCGACTCTGCGCATTGGCCAGCCGTCGGTTTCGATCGCATCGGAGCCGCCCGAGCCGCCCTGATCGGGGGTGGTATCAGTAGTGCCCATAACCAGACGCGTCTGGTCGTATGCCATATCGAGTTCGTCGCACATCATTTGCCGGAACGCAGTGCCGGTGCCCTGGCCGCCATCGGTTTTACCGACGAAGAAGGTAGCGGTGTTGTCGGGATGAATGACAATCCAGGTGTCGAGTTGCAGAAAATCCGGGTCGGGATACGGTCCTTCAACCGCTTGCGCGAATACGCGCGCGCCGGGAACAGTGCCGATGCCGAGGCTCAGCACCAGTGCGCCGGAGGACGCCAGAAAATTGCGGCGCGATGTGGATGGATTGATGCGGCACAGCGCATCTTCGATTGCCTTTGGAAGCTGGAGTGTTGTGCTCATCACGCCACCTCCTGGTCGTTGCCTGATCCATTCACGACGAGTTTGATCGCCGCCTGAATCCGGTAGTAGGTCATGCAACGGCACAGTGCACCTTCCATACCTACACGAATCTCGGCATCGGTGGGAGTGGGATTGCGGTCGAGCAGCGCCTTGGCAGTCATGATCTGTCCGTTCTGGCAGTAGCCGCACTGCGGCACCTGCTCATCTATCCACGCCTGTTGCAGCGGATGCAGCGTGCCATTCTGCGCGAGACCTTCGAGTGTGGTGATCTCGCCGCTCACCGCCGCTACCGGCAGCTGGCACGAGCGCACCGCGACACCACCGATAATTACGGTGCAGGACCCGCACTGCCCCAGGCCACAGCCGAAACGCGGGCCGCGCAGCCCGAGGTCGTTGCGCAGTACATACAGAAGCGGTGTCGACGGGTCGATGTCGACCTCAACGACTGCACCATTGACGTTCAGTGAAACGATACTCATAGGATGTCCTCCG
>CAIYIP010000211.1 GCA_903926285.1 uncultured Gammaproteobacteria bacterium | reverse complement strand
TCTTCGATGTCTCCGACAATCTGTTCGAGCACGTCTTCAATTGTACAGAGGCCTGCAAGATCGCCGTATTCATCAATCACGATAGCCATGTGATTGCGGTTTTCGCGGAATTCCTTGAGTAAGTGGTTCAGTCGTTTGGATTCGGGCACGAAGTTGGCCGGGCGCAACACGTCCTTGATGTCGAAGCGGCGTGGTTCCTTGTCCAGTGCCAGTGGCAATAAGTCCTTGGCAAGCAGGATACCGATGACTTCATCGAGGCTGTCGCCAATGACTGGAAAACGCGAATGCTGCGCTTCGATCACGATTGGCAGAATTTCTTCAGGCGTGGCGGTGGCTTTCACGGAAACGACCTGCGAGCGCGGAATCATGATGTCGCGCACCTGCATTTCCGACACCTGCAGTGCACCTTCAATGATGCTGAGCAAGTCGGCATCAATGACCTTGTTCTTTTGGGCCTTGCGCAGGACTCTCAGCAGATCGGGACAATCGTCAACCGTATCTGTGAATACTTCTTTAAGTTTGCCGATCCAGGAATGATTGCCGGAATCGCTGTTGGAGTTATCTTCGCTCATGATTTGACAGTGGTTATTTCTTGATAGGGATTGTTGTAGCCGAGTTCGGCGAGAATTCTGGTTTCCAGGTTTTCCATTGCAGCCGCAGCCTGTTCTTCTTCATGGTCATAACCGTTGAGATGCAGCACGCCATGGACGGTCAGATGAGCCCAATGGGCATCGAGCGTCTTGTGCTGTTCGTCGGCTTCGCGCGCGACGACGTCAGCACAGATCGCGAGATCGCCGAGCAGTGGCGCTGAATGCAATTCCTGCGGCATCGGAAATGACAGGATATTGGTCGGCCCCTGCTTATGGCGGTAATAGCTGTTGAGTTCGGCAGATTCAGTTTCGTCCACGATACGAATACTCAACTGCACCCGTTTCCGCTCAGGCGCAATGGTACTCATAGTGGCGGTTGCCCAGCGCTTGAAATGTTTGTGCAGGGGAATGGTAGAGACGCCGCTGGCATTGTGCAGATCAATTGTCACGCTCATGCAAACGCTCTTTATCCTGATTGTTCAACGCAGAAATATTGTGTTTGTCGAATTCTTCATAGGCTTCGACGATGCGCTGCACAATCGGATGCCGCACCACGTCGCCAGAATTGAACCACGTGAAACTGATGCCTTTCACGTTCTTCAATACAGTTGTCACTTGTACGAGCCCGGAACGGGTGCCTTTGGGCAGATCGATCTGGGTAACGTCGCCGGTGATCACGGCGGTTGAACCAAAGCCGATGCGCGTGAGGAACATTTTCATCTGGGTCGTAGTGGTGTTCTGACTTTCATCAAGGATGATGAAGGAATTGTTGAGTGTGCGGCCACGCATGTAGGCCAGCGGCGCAATCTCGATTACCTGGCGTTCGATAAGTTTGGCGACGCGTTCGAAACCCAGCATTTCATACAGGGCGTCGTAAAGCGGGCGCAGGTAGGGGTCGACTTTCTGGCTCAGGTCACCGGGCAGGAAGCCCAGCTTTTCACCGGCTTCCACGGCAGGGCGGACCAGCAGGATGCGCGCAACCTGGTCATTCATGAGTGCTTCCACAGCGCAGGCAACCGCAAGATAGGTTTTGCCGGTACCGGCAGGACCAATGCCGAAATTGATATCGTGTTTGAGGATGGACTGCACATACAGATTCTGATGGGGTGTGCGCGGCTTGATTGAACACTTGGGTGTACGCAGCACGTAATGTTCAGGATTGAGATCCGGTTCGGGTTCGTTGCCGGCACTGCGGTGTGGCGCCACTTCGGCAAGTGCCAGGTGAATCAGGTCGGGAGTCAGGTTTGGCTCTTGCTCTGTGACTTTATAAAGATTATACAGAATAGTAGTGCCGGCCCTGATGGCAGTTGGTTGGCCATGCAACTGGAAGACGTTGCCACGATTTGTGATTTTAAGTTCGAGGCGATCTTCGAGCTGGCGAATGTGTTCATTGAGACGTCCGCAAAGGTTGGCGAGACGCTGGGGATTGTCAGGCTGTAATTCCAGGCTGTGAGAGTGGTTTTCACTGATCATGAAAGGGGTTTCTGGCCTCCGTTTTGCTAAACTCGCCGCAGTATAACAAGGCAGACGACGATTGGTATTAATTTTTCCGGTGTAAGGAGCTTGTCTCGAACAAAGCTGTCCGGAAGGCTGCTTCTGGTATGAAAAACGGCAATAATTTGATTATAATAATTATATAAAACAAATAGTTAATTCGATAACTTAAAGCTATATTTAGTCTGCGTCCTGGTTCAGGCGAGTTCGCCGCGCAGCGTGTTGGTCCAGACATCCGTGATCCTGATGTCGGCAAAATTACCTACCACGCTGGTATTGTCGGTGCGGAAATTCACGACGCGGTTGTTTTCGGTTCTGCCCATTAATTCGCCGGGATCTTTGCGCGATGGCCCGGTCACCAGCACACGTTCCACGGTGCCGATCATAGCCTCGCTGATACGCGCGGCATTTTGCAGGATGCGGGTCTGCAAAATCGCAAGGCGCTGCTTTTTGACTTCCTCGGGAGTGTTATCGCGTAACTCTGCCGCGGGTGTGCCGGGACGTGGGCTGTAGACAAAACTGAACGAGGTATCAAAGTTGATCTCGGCAATCAGGTTCATCGTGTCTTCGAAATCCTTGTCAGTTTCGCCAGGGAAGCCAACGATGAAGTCCGACGAGATGCTGATATTGGGCCGGATCTTGCGCAGCTTGCGAATGATAGATTTGTACTCGAGCACAGTATGGTTGCGTTTCATCAGTGCAAGGATGCGGTCAGAACCATGCTGGATTGGCAGATGCAGATGGCTTACCAGTGCGGGCACCGACGCATAGGTATCGATCAGGCTCTGGTTGAATTCCATCGGATGCGAGGTGGTGAATCGGATACGTTCGACGCCATCAATCGCAGCAACATAGGTGATCAGCGTGGCAAGGTCAGCTTTGCCACCTTCATGGGTAACACCGCGGTAGGCATTCACGTTCTGTCCGAGCATGTGGATTTCGCGCACGCCGTTGGCTGCCAGGTGCACCGCTTCTGCCAGCACATCGTCAAGCGGGCGGCTGACTTCTTCGCCGCGTGTATAGGGCACGACGCAGAACGAGCAATATTTGCTGCAACCTTCCTGGATCGTCAGGAAAGCCTCACTTTTGGTGACGGTAGGTTCGGGCAGGCGGTCGAATTTTTCTATTTCCGGAAAGCTGATATCAACCAATGGCTTGTAGCCGTTTGCGGCATCGAGCATCTCCGGCAGCCGGTGCAGGGTTTGCGGGCCAAACACAACATCTACATAGGGAGCACGCTTGCCAATCTGCGCACCTTCCTGACTCGCCACACAACCACCAACTGCAATCTGTACGCCGGGCTTGAGTTTCTTCAGGCGGCGCCAGCGGCCGAGCTGGTCAAAAACTTTTTCCTGCGCCTTTTCGCGGATCGAACAGGTGTTAAGCACAAGCACATCAGCCTCTTCAGGCGTGTTCACCACTTCCATGTTGCGGCTTGCGCGCAAAAGATCGAGCATACGGGCGGAGTCGTACTCGTTCATCTGGCAACCATGGGTTTTGATAAAGACTTTTCTGGGCATACAGCAGGCTACTTTGGCAAAGAGGCGCGGATTATACTTGAAATTAGCGCCTGTCAGCCTGATATTGACACCTCAGCAGTAACAGGCAGACGTGTTATGAACAACAAACCCCGCTCCGACCCGCGTGATCTCTTTCGTATCACCTTTTTGAATAAGGGCCAGGTCTATGAAGTCTACGTCCGCGAGGTGTACCAGAGTGACCTCTACGGCTTCATCGAGATAGAAAACTTTGTGTTCGGCGAGCGCAGTCAGATGGTGGTTGATCCCGGCGAAGAAAAGCTTAAAGGTGAGTTTGCCGGCGTCAAACGCAGCTTCATTCCGATCCAGGCCATCATTCGTATTGATGAAGTGGAGAAGGAGGGCGTTGCGTCTATCAGCAAGGGCGACAACATTGCGGCATTTCCGATCCAGTTTGCGCCGCGCGGTAATACCAACAGCCAGCCTGACTGAACTCACTG
>CAIYIP010000210.1 GCA_903926285.1 uncultured Gammaproteobacteria bacterium | reverse complement strand
GGTTAAGAAAAGTCGGTTAATAAATATATGCCTATTGTTGAAGCCAGAAACCTCGTCAAGAAATATCCACGCCCTGACAAAAAGGGTGCATGGTTCCACGCAGTCGATGGTGTTTCGCTTGCCATCGAGCCGGGAGAAATTTTTGGCATACTCGGCCCGAATGGCGCCGGCAAAACCACAACGCTGGAAATGCTCGAAGGCCTCACAGACATTGATGCGGGTTCAGCAACTATTGTTGGGCTCGACGTGCAGCGTGAACCCTACAAGGTGAAACAGGCAATTGGTGTGCAATTGCAAGCTAATGAATATTTCAGCCATCTGTCGCTCAAGGAACTGCTCGAACTTTTTACTGCGCTCTACGGCCGCAACGAAAATCCCGCCCAATTACTCGCCAAAGTTAACCTGCAGGAAAAAGCCAACAGCCAGCCATCACGTTTATCGGGAGGCCAGAAACAACGCTTCTCGATTGCGTGTGCCCTCGTAAATGATCCGCAGGTATTGTTCCTCGACGAACCTACTACAGGGCTTGATCCGCAAGCCAAGCGTAATTTGTGGGAGCTGGTGCGCGACCTCAACGCCAAAGGCATGACCATTGTCCTCACCACGCACAACATGGAAGAAGCAGAGTTTCTCTGTGACCGCATCGCGATCATGGATCACGGCAAGGTGATAGCCCAAGGCACGCCGCAGGAACTTATCCTGCAACATGCACCAGAACCGCCGGAACGACCACTGCATGGCAACCTTGAAGACGTTTTCCTTCACCTTACCGGCTCGGCGCTCAGGGAATAACCATGAACCTCACACTTACGATGACGAAGACTTTCCTGCGCATTTTTTCGCGCGATCGACAAGCCATCTTTTTCTCGCTGTTTTTCCCGGTCATTTTTATGTCGGTGTTTGGCCTCGTTGGCAATGCCGGTAACGAACCCATGCCGGTAGGCATAGTGAACAACGCGGGCAATGAACTAGCGGCCGAATTTATTGCTGACCTGGGCAGTAATCCCTTGTTCAAGGTTACCGAAGGGCTTGAAGACGAACTGCGCGCGCAAATCATCAGCGGTGATCAACAGCTTGTACTGGTGCTGCCGGAAAATTTTCAGGACAACGGTGCTCCTGCCGATCTCAAACTTCTGGTAGACGCTTCGCAGGTACGTGAGCTGGCAATGATCATGCCCGTACTCGAGCAGGCTCTGGTGGATGTGGAACGCGCATTGCGCAACACCGACCCATTGTTCAGCCTGACCGTTGAAGACGTAAAGGCGCGCTCGCAGAGTTATCTGGATTTTCTGGTACCTGGCCTGCTGGCATTTACAATCATGCAGATCAGTATTGCGGGCAGTGGCTACAACATTGTGGAGTTCCGCCGTAAAGGTATTCTGAAAAGGTTGTTTGTTACGCCGCTGGAACCGCGTAATTTCATCGGCGCCCTAGTCCTGTCGCGGGCTTTGATCTGCCTGATCCAGGTGACGGTACTGTTAGGCATCGCGGTATTTGTGCTGGGCGTTAATATTGCGGGCGATTTTACTTCGCTTTATGTGATTATCATTCTTGGCCTGTCACTGTTTCTGAGTCTCGGCTTTTGCCTCGGCAGTTTGGCCAAAACCCAGCAGGCGATAGGCGCGATGGGATCGCTCTTCACGTTTCCGCAAATGTTTCTTGCCGGAATTTTTTATCCAATCGACATCCTTCCGGATATGGTCCAGCCAGTTGCGCAACTGCTGCCGTTGAGTTTTGTCGCGAATGGCTTGCGAGAAATCGCGGTTAATGGCGCAAGCTTGCTAGACATCGTGCCTACGCTGACAGGCCTGATCGTCTGGGCCATCATCGCCTTGATACTGGCGATCAAAATGTTTGTGTGGAAAGAAGTGGCTTCCTGAAGAACGGAGGCCATCATTCTTCTCCGCTATGTTAGCAACCGTGGCTTGTCCCCTCCGTCAATCAACGCTGCCTTTTTAAAATCAGCACGAGGCCACTCGCATTGGGCACAGCACTCACAATTTCCCAACGGTCACGGCCCAGGTCGTTCAGAATGGTTTCGAGCTCGGTGACTTCGTACCGCCTGTCGCAATGTTGAACCCGGTTCAAACTTATCACGGTCGAGTGCGGTTGGTGGCACTGCCAGCGGCTTGGCACAGTAAAAACCCTGCGCAAACGCAATGCCGATTTTTTGTAGCACCGCCAAATCTTCTCCAAGCTCAACACCTTCGGCGATTATTCTGCAATGGCTGGCAGTAGCCATCCTGTGCAAACTTGCCACGAGGCTGGCC
>CAIYIP010000209.1 GCA_903926285.1 uncultured Gammaproteobacteria bacterium | reverse complement strand
CGAATGTTCCAGGAAACGGCCAATTATGGAGCGCACATGGATGTTCTCGGAAACGCCCTTGATGCCCGGGCGCAGCGAGCAAATGCCCCGCACGATCAGGTCAACCTTCACCCCTGCCTGGGAAGCACGATAAAGCGCCGCGATGATGCTCGGTTCAACCAGCGCATTCATTTTGGCGATGATGCGTGCGGGTTTGCCTGCGTTGGCAAAGGATATTTCCCGGTTGATCATATCCAGCATACCTGTGTGCAGCGTAAAGGGCGCCAGCAGGATTTTTTTCAGTTTGCCCGGTTTGCCCATAGCAGTGAGTTGTTGGAATACTTTCTGGACATCGTCAGTGAGCGCAGTATCACTCGTGAGCAGGCCATAGTCGGTATAAAGCTTGGCAGTGCCTGCGTGATAATTGCCAGTGCCCAGATGTACGTAACGTTTCAGGTGTTTGCCTTCACGCCTGACTACAAGAATCATTTTTGCATGGGTCTTGTGACCAACCACTCCATAAGAAACGTGCGCGCCCGCAGCCTGCAGTTCGTTGGCTACTTCAATGTTTTCTTCTTCATCGAAACGGGCCCGCAATTCGACCACCACAGTGACTTCCTTGCCGGCCAAGGCAGCCTTGACGAGGGCGTCGGTAATGCTGGAGTCATTGCCCGTGCGATATAAGGTTTGTTTGATCACGAGGACATCAGGATCATTTGCCGCCTGCTCCAGGAAATCCACCACGGTGGCAAAGGACTGAAACGGGTGATGTAAAAGGATGTCGCCTTTTTTGATCGCTTCAAAAACATCGGTAGTGCGAGTCACCCTGTTATGCAGCACTGGTGTAAATGCGGGAAAATGCAGATCGGGACGGTTAACCATGCTCTGGATTGCAAGCATTCGATGCATATTTACCGGACCATCAACCTGGTAGACATCGGCCAGCTGCAGGTTGAATTTCTGCAACAGGAAATCAATCATCTCCTGGGGACACTCGTTCTGGACCTCCAGGCGCACTGCGCTCGCAAACCTGCGCGTTGGCAGTTTGTCTTCTATAACCATCAGAAGATCGCCAGCATCTTCTTCCTGTACGGTCAGGTCGGCATTACGGGTTACGCGAAATTGGTAACAGCCCGTGACCTTCATCCCCGGAAACAGGTCGCCCGCATGGCGATAGATGATGGAAGAAAGGTAGACAAAATCATGCTCATGTGTGGCGCACGACTGCGGGAGCTGGATCAAACGCGGTAAAGCCCTCGGCACTTGTACAATCGCGATACCCGAATTGCGGCCGAATGCATCCTTGCCTTCAAGTGAAATAATGAAGTTCAGGCTTTTATTCAACACTTGCGGAAAAGGGTGGGCTGGATCGAGGCCTACTGGACTCAGTACCGGCAGCAGTTCCCGATTGAAATATTTCTTGATCCACTCGCTTTGCTTCGAGTTCCAGTGGCTGCTTAATAAGAAATGAATACCTGCCGTTGCAAGGTCGGGCAGCATCTGCTCGTTCAGTACACTATACTGGTCCCTGACAAGTTTATGTGCAACTTCACTGATACGACTCAACTGTTCGGAGGGCGACATATTGTCAGGACCGCGCACGGCGGTGCCATAGGCAACCAGCTGCTTGATACCTGCAACCCGGATTTCAAAAAACTCATCAAGGTTTGTGCTTGCAATCGACAGGTAAAACAGCCGTTCAAGCACTGGAATATTTTTGTCTTTCGCCTGTGCCAACACTCTGCGGTTGAACTCGAGAAGGCTAAGTTCACGGTTTAGATAATATTTGGGGTTGTGCAGATTGACGGTGGTTGGGTTAGACATATTAGTTTTCAATAGTCAGTAGATATCCGGTATGGGATCGTGGAGAGGAAATTGATACGGATTTCAGTTTTGCCTTATGCAGCTTTTTGCAGCGGCGTGCCAGCGTCAAAAAGGGGGGGCGACCCGGATCGGCAATCACAATACGTTTTACGCCTTGTTCCAGCGCGGTTGTTATCAGCTGGTACAAAGGTTCTACCAGTTCATCCCAGAAACAGATGTCACCACCAAGAATCATATCCTGCTTCGCGAGCAGCTCCGGCTTGAGGTTTTCATAGCGGCATACCTTGGACTTTACCTTCACCATGTTCAATTCAGCATGCAAGTCGAGGAAGGGAAACACATTCTTGTCTGCATCCACAGCCGTTACCTTGGCATCGTAGTTCTGCGCACAGAATATGCTCAACAAACCCCAGCCACTGCCAACTTCCAAGATCCTGCTTTTTAGAGCAGGTGGTTTGGCTGCCAGATAATCCATGATGAAATAACTGGAGAACCATACCTTGTCGCCATGAATTTCGGGGGAGTCAGGATTCGCAAGTAGTTTCTTCAAGGATTTATGCTTTTTGGTGAAAAGCTTGACGCCACGTACGGTTTGAATGTTGCTATTGCTCAAGTAGTTGTCATCCTGGTTGCTATGTTAAGAAGTCAAGATTAAGAAATGATCAAGAATACTGAATTTGCAGATCACAGAAGTGAAATAACAGCACATTCAGGCCTTTTGCGGCTCAGTACCACCTGACTGTGTTTCCAGCACTTTGCTGATTATGTTGCCACTGGCCAAACGGGTGTGGATTGTAGCACCAGCATCAACTTGCCCGTAACTTGTGAGTAGAGTGCCGTCCTGTGTTGTGGTTATGGCATAACCACGGGCAAGTGTGGCCAGAGGGCTTACCGTGTGCAAGGCACGGCCCTGTTCCCGGACCTGCATTTGGCGATGCTGCAATTGTCCGGTGATTGTACTGCCCAGCCGCTGTTGCAAATGTTGTAGCAGTTGTTTCTTTTGCTGCAATGCATTGCGCGGGTTGTTGTTCAATAAACCCGCGTGAAGCAGGGCTATTTTTTGCCTGATAGTTTGCAGATGAACCCGAATGGCGCGCCGGCCGCGCATTTCCATTTCATCAAGACGCTGGGCTTGTTCCTGTAATCTGCGCCCCGGGTGTCGTAACTGTTTCCTTAAGCGCAAAAGTCGCTGCTGGAGTTCCTGCAACTTTGTTTGAATATAACTCAGTAACCGCAACTCTTTTCTTTGCAGCAGTTGCCGGTATTCATCCTGGTGCGGACTTAGCAATTCTGCTGCGGCTGAGGGTGTCGCAGCGCGAATGTCGGCAACAAAATCCGCTATCGTGAAATCACTGTCGTGACCCACGGCACTGACGACAGGGAGCAGCGAAGCAAAAATCGCACGTGCCAGGCCTTCGTCGTTGAAGCTCCATAAATCCTCGAGAGAACCACCGCCGCGGCTCAGCAGTATGACTTCCACACCTGCCAGGCAACCTGCACGAGCATTAACCAGTTGTATAGCCCTGATGAT
>CAIYIP010000208.1 GCA_903926285.1 uncultured Gammaproteobacteria bacterium | reverse complement strand
GTGGACTTGTGCTTGGTATCTTGCTTGCGTTGGTTGTCGGCGATGCAGTGGCCTGGCTTGAATCCCTGCTGGGCATGAGCTTTCTGAGCTCAGACGTTTACCCTGTTAATTATTTGCCCAGCGAAATCAGGCTCGGCGATCTTGTTCTGGTCTGTTCGCTGGCCCTTTTGCTGAGCTTGCTTGCTACGGTTTATCCGGCAGCAAGAGCCGCGCGTATCAGACCTGCAGAAATCCTGCGTTATGAATAAAACAACTCAGGAACGTTACGAACGTGAAGCAGATGGCACTTTCTGTATCGAGTCGCGGCAGACCGGGCAGAGGACCTCTACAATAATTTTGACCGTAACGCCCCGTTCATTCGCCGCGATCTTGATCAGGACCTTGTCGATTACCTGATAGAGTCCGCCAGTGAACTAAGCCCACAACCTTTTCTTATCCGTTTCTCGTTTACACAACCACACGACAACGGCACGCTCGAACGTATCCAGCGCAGCATCAGCACTTTTTTTCTTTATATGGTGAGCCGTGAACAACAACTGCTGCGGCAAATGATGTACCGCTCCGGTGTATTCCTGTTGTTGGGATTGGTGATTCTGCTGCTTACCTTGTTGATGAACCGCACGCTTGGCAGTGACAGGTCGGTGGTTGAGAGCCTGTTGGCGGAAGGAATAAATATCGCCGCTTGGGTTTCGCTCTGGGAAGCACTGGCGACTTTTCTGGTCGACTGGTTTCCTTATCGGAGTCAGATCCGCTTGTTTAGAAAACTGGCGCGGGCGAAGCTGGTATTTCGCTGAGCCGCTGGGCGATAGCCTGTTGGCAAGACGACACTCGGGTTATAGACACGAGAGGTCTGAAGGCCTGGGTTCTTGATGCCTATCATCCTGAAGACTGCAGTTCACGCTGGCATAGCGACCAGGCCCATGTGGTTGAACGTATCACAGCCAGTGATGGCATGAACGCTTCCTACTACGTCACTATCGATGATCCCGCCATATTGACTTCAGCCCTGGCAGCTGCAACGCAAACCCAACTGGAAGCTGTTTGAGTTTATCTGCGAGGATAACAATCGTTGTGAAGGCGGCGTGTGTGAAGCGGCGGATGTGCAGGTCCAATAACCTCGCATTACCTATTGCCAACCTTGTTTGCGTGTAGCTCTCTGGTTTGTTCTGACAGCACAAATTTCCGGCTGTCTTGCCTGTCCCGTACTAGACTGAAGTTTTCAGTTTCGGTCTTGTTTTATGCGCTCATGGACGATCGCATTCAGTCTTGGTGTGGTCCTCAGCAGTTTCGTGCCAGAGCTGCCCCTGCGCTTTTACTGTTATCTCTTGCTGGTTCTTGGCCTGTCGCTGCATTGCTGGCGCAGCTCACGCCTGATTGCTGCATTTTGTCTGGGCTGTAGTTCGCTTCTGCTGTACGGGTGGCACAGCGTAACTGAGCTTTTGCCGGCCGCACTTGAGAATCAGGATATCTGGGTACAAGGCATAGTGTGGAACCTGCCAGAGCAAACTGAGCGTTCCCTGCGTTTTGAGTTCATGGTGGAAAAGCTGTGCCCGGTTGCCGGCGTCCAGCAATGTGACTTCAACTCACTGGAAACACGCTCGCAAAAAATCCTGCTTAATGCCTACCAAAGCACTGCTTTTACTCCGGGCCAGCAGTGGCAATTACAAGTCAGGCTCCGCCGGCCGCATGGCTTTGCCAATCCAGGAGGCTTTGACTACGAAGCCTGGCTTATGCAGCAGCAAGTGCGCGCCACCGGCTATGTGCGAGAACACAAAGAAAACCAGCTACTTGCTGACAACACTGGCCGTCGTCTATTCAATCGTTGGCGTTATGAATTGGTCCGCAAGTTAACGGAAGTGGGTGCTGGAAAAATCCGCCATGAAGATCTTCTGCGGGCACTGACGATCGGTGATGGCCATGGCATTTCCGAAGCGGATTGGGACTTGTTTTCCCGCACAGGCACGAATCACTTGATGGTGATTTCCGGGTCGCACGTTGCGCTGATTGCGCTGGTGTTCTATCAACTGGGGTGGTTTTTATATACGCGTTGGCACAATTGGTTGTTCTATGTGCCCGCACCGACTGTTGCTGCCGCGCTCGCCATGGCCGGAGCTTTCATCTACACGGGCTTCGCGGGATTTTCTCTACCAGCCTTGCGCGCACTTGTTATGGTTGCGTTATATCTGACAGGCGTTTTCCTGCGCCGGCAGACGAATCCAGTTAATGCCCTGTGCCTGGCCCTTGCGTTGATTCTCGCGGTTGATCCTCTGGCATCGCAGAATGCAGGGTTCTGGCTGTCGTTTGGCGCTGTTGCGATTCTGCTTTTCAGCATCGAGACGCCCTCTGCGCATAATGGAGCTCAGGAAAAGGCAAAGTCCTTCACCTCAAAATTTTGTATTCTGGTCCAGACGCAGCTGCTGGTTTTTAGTGGCTTATTACCCGTCATGCTGGTGTATTTTCATCAAATAAGTCTGGCCGCTCCTCTGGTCAATATTCTCGCCATTCCATTTATTGGATTGCTAGTCGTGCCTCTCAGCCTGATGGCCATGGTGATGATGTGGCTGTGGCCAGCGTGTGCATTCCTGATGCTGCTGGCCGTGGATTATCTGCTTGAAGGCTACCTGTATTTTTTGCAGGTGTTTATCGACCTGGTACCAGTCGATGTTTTGAAGCTCCCTTCACAATCGCTAGTCGCAATGGCCTTTATTCTGCTGCTTGTATGGCTGGTGCAGTTTGCTTCCCGGCTCTGGCAGAAAGGGGTGGCCCTGATACTCCTGCCAATTATCCTGTTCTGGCCAAAGCCAAAATTGGCAACTGGTGGACTCACGCTAACTGTCCTTGATGTGGGCCAAGGACTGGCCGTCGTGGCTGCCACGCGCAACCACACACTGATATATGACGTGGGACCTGCCTTCAGTCGCCGCTTCGATGCGGGCAGCGACGTGGTCATTCCGTATTTGCAAAACCGCAATATAGGCAGTCTTGATGCAGTAATTATCAGCCATGCAGATGCTGATCATGCCGGAGGCCTGGCAGGTGTAGTGAAGAATTTTCCAGCCGCAAACTACCTGGGTTCTGATACTGATATTTTTCCGGCCGAACTCTCGGCGGTGCGTTGCAGGGCAGGCTCGAGCTGGAGCTGGGACGACGTGCATTTCACTATTATCCATCCTGACTCTTCTGCCTATGGTCGGAACAATGGCTCGTGTGTGCTGAAGATAACCGCAGGGGCCCGCTCCGTGTTGATTCCAGGAGACATTGAACGTCTGGTTGAGACATCTCTGGTAGAGAGGGAAAATCTGGAGGCAGATATCCTGATTGCTCCACATCATGGCAGTCGTACCTCTTCCTCGTCGCTTTTTATCGCAGCAGTGCAGCAGGAGTTTGTCGTGTTCTCCAGTGGCTATCTGAATCGTTTTGGTCATCCGGCTGCTGAAGTGGTAAATCGCTATGAAGAAACATCCAGCCGACTGTTGAACACGGCCGAAAGCGGGGCAGTTACGTTTACGGTTTCTCCTGGCGGGGAATTACAGGTGGGCCAATACCGGCTCGAAAAACGCCGCTTCTGGTCAACTCCGCAATAAGTCTGTTTCCAGTTCCTGTAAGTTAGTGGGCCATTGGGGAATATGGTAAAGTGCGCCAACTTTTTGCGGAGAGTTATTTGTGTTTGAAATAGTCCGTTCGGGTGGCTGGTTGATGCTGCCCATCATCCTTTGTTCAGTCATCGCCATAGCCATCGTCATTGAACGTTTCTGGACCCTCAGTCCGTCCCGTATTGCTCCGCGCAATGCGCTGGCGGAGGTCTGGGGCAAGATAAAGCATAATCAGCTCGATGGAGGCCAGCTGCGTGAATTGCGCATGTCCTCGCCGCTGGGCCAGATTCTCGCGGCCGGCCTCGTCAATGCCAAAGCAGGGCGTGCCATCATGATCGAAAGTATCGAACTGGCGGCTTCCCACGTAGTTCACGACATGGAGCGTTACCTGAGTACACTCGGCACAATTGCGGCGATTGCGCCTTTGCTGGGCTTGCTGGGTACAGTATTCGGCATGATCCAGGTGTTTGGCGAAATTGTGAACATTGGCAATGGCAATATTAGTGTTCTCGCCGGTGGCATAGCAGTGGCACTTATTACTACCGCCGCAGGTTTGATCGTGGCTATTCCGGCGCTGTTTTTTCATCGCCTGTTTTTACGCCGCGTGGAAGCGCTGGTTGTTGAACTCGAGCGCGAGTCAATCAAACTCGTGGACGCACTTTACAGTGCGCGCGCAGTAGAGGTTCGCGGCAACTGAAGCCGGGAAACACCTGCCATGAAATTTCAGCGCAATTTAAAGTCAGAGGTTAGCGTAGATATCACGCCGCTAATTGATGTGGTGTTTATCCTGCTGCTGTTCTTTATGGTGACGACTTCTTTCGACAGAGATACTAACCTGCTGATCAACCTGCCCGCAGCCGACGGTCAGTCCGCCACAGAGGCGCCCTTCCAGATTGATATCCAGATTGATCGCAGTGGTACTTATGCAATAAATGGTAATCCATTGATCGATACTTCGGTTGAATCTGTCATGGCTGCCATTGAAGGTCTCGCTGCCGGTGATGTGACAATTCCGATTACGATTTCAGCGGATGCCAACACCACCCACCAGGCAGTAGTTACCGCACTTGATGCTGTGGCGAGGCTTGGTTTCAGTCGCATCAATATTGCCACTGTACAGACTGAGGCCGAATAACCATGGCCGATGGCACTGTCTCTCCCCCTGGTGGATTAAAGATCTACACCCGACTGCTGGCCTATATAAAACCCTTTTGGTGGGCACTCGGACTTAGCATTATCGGTTTCGCGTTGTTTGGTGCTGCAACTGCACTCTTCTCTGAACTCGTAAGACTTCTGATCGACAGTATCCAGTTAGGTGAAACCATCACCAGTGCTGAACGTATGACACTTCCCTTGATGTTAATGGGCGTTGTGTTGATGCGTGCTGTGGGAGGTTTTCTGGGCAGCTATTTCATGTCGCTGCTGGCATTCCGGATCGTCCATCGTATTCGTTGCCAGATCATGGAGTGTTTCCTGCGCCTCCCGCTGTCGTTCCATGACCGCCAGACATCAGGACATTTATTGTCGACGGTAACGTTTAATGTCAGTCAGGTTAGCGCTGCGGTCAGTGATGCGCTGGCCGTGATGCTCCGTGAAGGACTTACTGTACTGGCTCTTGTGTTATATCTGCTGTATCTCAACTGGCAACTGACGCTGATCTTTATTTCAGTAACTCCATTGATCAGTGGCGTTGTGGTGTTTGCTTCAGGGCGTTTTCGCAAATACAGCCATCGCATCCAGAATTCCATGGGTGATGTAACGCAGATCCTCGGCGAAACCCTCAAAGGCCTGAAAGTAATCCGCACGTTTGGTGCCGAGCGTCAGGTAGGCGAGCGCTTTATCGATTCCAGTGCCAGGAACACACAACAAAATCTTAAACTGTCGATTACCGCTGCTATAAGTGCGCCCGTTGTGCAGACACTCGTGGCAGCAGCATTGTCATTTCTGATCTGGCTTGCGATGGCGCCGGAAGCGCTCGCTTCCATTACGCCAGGGGAATTCGCGGCCTTTATTACGGCAGCTGGCAATCTGCTTAAGCCCGTGCGTCAGACATCGAAAGTGAATGTCGATATCCAGAAAGGCCTTGCTGCAGCAAGCAGCATCTTTGCGTTGCTGGATACGCCCGCTGAAACTGATACCGGCACGCTTAGCACATCAAGAGTGCAGGGCAGGGTTGAATTCCGCAATCTGAGTTTTGTCTACAATGAGGACGGCGAAACAGTTATCAGTAATCTCAGTTTTGTTTGCGAGCCTGGCAACACTGTGGCGATAGTCGGTAAATCCGGCAGTGGCAAAACCACGCTGGTTAATTTGATCCCACGTTTTTATGAACTAAAAAGTGGCGAGCTGCTGCTCGATGACATACCCAATACCC
>CAIYIP010000207.1 GCA_903926285.1 uncultured Gammaproteobacteria bacterium | reverse complement strand
GGTGTTGGTCTTGATGACCTTATGCAGGTGAACCGGGTCTTCATCAGCGACACCATCCTCAACAACCCGGCTGATCCCCTGGTGTGCACAGCCGAATGGGTGGCATCACTCGTGCCTGTACCAAGCCAGGTGTGCATGGAAACTCCACTGGGCAGTTTCTGCATTGATTTGACGCCGGATGTTGCGCCTTTGACTGTAGCTAATTTCCTGCATTATGTGGTCGATGGTGATTACAACAACAGTTTCTTCCACCGCAGTGTTACTGATTTTGTTGTGCAGGCTGGTGCGTTGAAACTCAATCCTCTCTTTTCTCCAGTGCCTATTGATGCCACTGTGAAAAATGAGTTTAACGTTTCCAACACCCGCGGCACTGTTGCGATGGCCAAGGTAGATGGCAACCCTGACAGCGCCACCAGCCAGTGGTTTGTAAACACCAAGGACAATACCTTGCTCGACTCCAACAATGGTGGCTTCACTGTTTTCGGCAGGATCAATGCACAAGGCATGGCGGTAATAGATAAAATTGCTGCATTGCCCATATGGAATTTGTCCGGACTGAACCAGACCCTTGGTGAAACGCCGCTGTTGCGAAGTGATATTTCCGGTAATCTGACCACGGGCGATTTTGTCAAAATTACCAATGCTTATATGCCGGGTGTGGGTCCCAATCCCTGTTTTACTGTCAAACCGGCCGCAGTCACAGAGTTTGCCAATGATAAATTTGAAGTGCCGGTACGAATTGGCCCGGATCTTTACCTGCTTATTTTCCAGCGCGAATTCAACAATGCGTCATTTGTGTTCAAAGTCGATCCAATCAGAATTCGCAGCCTCGTTGATCGTGGCCAGCAAGCGGCAGTCTACACACCTGCTGATGGCCTGCTGGTAATACCGACAGTTTTGGTTAATGGCAGCGATGTTGTTTCCAATGTAAGACTGCGGCTTACCAATCCGGCGACACTTCAGTTTACTCTTGAAAGTTTCTCTCCCTGATATCTGCCAACTGCCGTGAGCTCCGAGGGCGCGGTAGTTGGCATAAAGAGAAAACTGCTGGCCTTGCGTTAAGGCCTGTCAGAAATCAGTTTGCTCACCACCGCAGGATCAGCCAGCGTGGTGGTATCTCCCAAGTTATCCAGTTCGTTTGCGGCTATCTTGCGCAGGATGCGTCGCATAATTTTGCCTGAGCGGGTTTTGGGCAGGCCTGGCGCCCATTGGATTACGTCGGGTCGGGCAATCGCGCCAATCTCCTGGACTACCAATGCCAGCAGCTCCTTGCGCAGCTCCTCGCTGGGCACAGCATCAACCATAAGGCTCACGTAGGCATAAATACCATTGCCTTTGATCGGATGCGGATAACCTACCACTGCAGCTTCGGCAACATTGGGATGCAGCACGAGAGCACTCTCAATTTCTGCAGTACCGAGTCGGTGACCGCTCACATTGAGTACATCATCCACGCGGCCGGTAATCCACCAGTAACCGTCTTCATCACGGCGCGCGCCATCCCCGGTAAAATAATAACCAGGATAAGTGGAGTAATAGGTTTCGATACAGCGCTTGTGATCGCCATAAATCGTGCGCAGCTGGCTCGGCCAGCTTGTCGTGAGAACAAGATTGCCTGACGTGGCGCCATGCAGAATTTTGCCTTCAGGATCGACCAGTGCGGGTTGTACGCCAAAGAATGGCAGTGTGGCTGAGCCTGGCTTCAAGTCGGTAACACCAGGAATAGGTGTGATCATGTGACCACCGGTTTCCGTCTGCCACCACGTATCCATGACAGGACAACGCGCATTACCAACCACCTGGTAATACCACTCCCACGCTTCAGGGTTGATAGGCTCGCCCACGCTGCCGAGTATGCGCAGCGAGGCACGCGAAGTGCGAGTGACAGGTTCGTTGCCATGCGACATCAAGGCGCGGATCGCGGTGGGAGCCGTGTAAAACTGGTTGACCTGATACTTGTCGATCACCTGCCAGAAACGCGAGTAGTCCGGATAGGTAGGTACGCCCTCGAATATCAGCGTAGTGGCACCGTTGGCGAGCGGTCCATACACAATGTAGGTATGGCCTGTAACCCAGCCGACATCGGCAGCACACCAGTAGATATCACCGTCGTGATAATCAAAGACATATTTGTGTGTCATGGCCGCGTGCAGTAGATAACCAGCGGTGGTGTGCAGCACACCTTTGGGTTTGCCGGTGGAGCCCGAGGTGTAAAGGATGAACAAGGTATCCTCACTATCCATCGTTTCCGCGAGACATTCACTCGCTTGTTCGGCAATGGCCTCGTGGTACCAGAGATCACGCGCAGCATGCCAGTCGATGTTATTGCCGGTGCGGCGTACGACAAGCACGGTGTTTACATTGGGACAATGTGAAACTGCGATATCGGTATTGGCCTTCAGCGGAATCAGCTTGCCACCGCGTACACCTTCGTCAGCAGTGATGACGACGCGGCAATCCGAATCGAGTATCCGATCCTTGAGCGACTCTGGTGAAAAACCGCCGAACACAACTGAATGAATGGCGCCAATGCGCGCGCAGGCCAGCATCGCAAACGCCGCTTCAGGAATCATTGGCATGTAGATACACACGCGATCGCCTTTATTCACGCCACGCTGTTTCAGGACGTTGGCAAGTTTGCAGACTTCATCATGCAGCTGCTGATACGTAATGCTGCGCTGCAGGCCGGGCTCATCGCCTTCCCACAGAATTGCTATCTGTTCAGCTCTGTGTGGCAGATGCCGATCGATGCAATTGAGACTAACGTTGAGCTTGCCATTGATGAACCAGCTGATTTCACCTTTGGCCATGTTGCAGTCCTGCAGATTGGCAAACGGTTTCACCCAATCAAGAAAGCTGGTGGCCATGCGGGGCCAGAACGTCTCGGGTGAATTTATCGATTCAGCGTAAAGCGTTTCATACTGGGCTTTGTTCAGATGAGTGCTGTGCGTAAGCGTGGCACCTGCGGGATAAATTTTACTGTCAGCCATGGGGCAACCTGTGGACGCTGTCACGAGGCATCGAGTTTGCTAGGGTTTCAGATTGATCGCAAGGGAGTAGCGGGGGACTATTTTGAAATTACGCTGGTTATGGGTTTGGTGCTTGGGTATTGCGCAGAACAAACGCATTCAATCAACCAATATATGAATTAATTCCTGATGAGGCGGTTTAAGCGGCCTGCACAGGAATGGTGTTACTGGTACGGATAACGTGGTTCTGTTCATCCAGGTACAGTAACTTGGGTTTATGGTTGAGAAGTTCCACGTCGCTGTAGCCAGCGTAAGCACAAATGATTACGCGGTCGTTCACGGCTGCCTTGTGGGCAGCAGCTCCATTTACGGAGATGATACAGGAGCCAGCTTCTGCGCGTATTGCATACGTAGTGAAGCGTTCGCCATTGCTAATGTTGTAGATCTGAATCTGCTCATATTCGCGAATGCCGGAAATATCCAGCAGATTACTGTCGATCGCGCACGAGCCATCGTAGTCAAGCTCGGAATGCGTGACACAGGCGCGGTGCAACTTGGCTTTCAACATCTGGGTTTGCAAGGTAAGCCTCCGAGGGTGTGGAAGGGCGCGCATTATCACAAATAAGCAGGGACTAGAGCAAATCAGGACTGCTTGGCTTTCTTTTCCGGGCCAGCCTGCAAATACTGGTATTCCGGATCTACAGTGACACGGCCAACCATTGCCTCGCGTCCCAGTAACATCGGGTAATTCATTTCCGAGCGGTCAGTCAGCGTGAGCTTGATTGGCCAGGACTTGTTGCCTAGATGGAGTCTGGTATCAATAACCGCGCGTTTCTGGCTGTCTGCGTTGGTCCTTTTGACTGTCTTGCGACCCTTGATCCGGCAAGTTATACGTACGGTGCCGTCGACGTTATGCACTTCGGGCAGAAGATCAAAACTCACCCAGCGTTTGCCGTGTTCGCGGAACTCTTCAATATTCTCTACATGTAATGCTGAGGTCGCAGCGCCAGTATCAACACGCATCGACAGTCTGTAGATGCCCAGCTCCGGCAAATCTCCAGTTTCTAACGAGCCTATAGTAATTTTTTTTGCCAACGCTCTTGCTCCATCCGGAAAGATTCGGAATCAATTTTCTCTGCAGGGGAAGAAGCTTGTATATGCAGCAACATGGCGATGTGATGCGTATTTTCAACCTTTGCCTTTGGGTTTGTTAGGGCCGGCTTTAACATCAATCTCTACAAACTCGATAATTTTACTGGCGATATCAATGCCGGTAGCCTTTTCTATACCTTCCAGCCCTGGTGATGAATTTACTTCGAGCACCAAAGGGCCTTTTGCCGAGCGGATAATGTCTACTCCTGCGAAATCCAGTCCCATTACTGCTGCCGCGCGTACAGCAAGACTCCGTTCTTCCGGGCGTAGTTTGATTTTTTCTGCCTTGCCGCCACGATGTAAGTTGGACCGGTATTCACCTTTGCCGGCTGTACGCTGCATGGACGCAATAACTTTGCCGCCGACCACAAGGCAACGGATATCAGATCCACCCGCTTCCTCGACGTATTCCTGCACCAGGAAATCCGAGCCGATGCCATGGAACGCATTGATCAGGGCTTCCGCTGCTTTCTTGGTTTCAGCAAGCAATACACCAGTGCCATGAGTACTCGCTGTGAGCTTGAGAAGCAGTGGTGGTCCGCCCACCGATTCAATCAGTTTGTCGGTAGCGCGAGCCGAATGGGCATAACTTGTGACAGGTTGGCCGATGCCTTTGCGTGCGAGTAATTGATGGGCGCGCAATTTGTCGCGTGACCGGGTAATCGCAATCGACTCGTTGATTGAGTACACATTGCCAACTTCAAACTGGCGCAGTACCGCGCAGCCATAGTTGGTAACAGAAGCGCCGATGCGCGGGATTACTGCGTCAAATTGCAGAGCTTCGACTTTTTCCGCTGACAGCTGGTAATAAACAATGGGCTCGTTCGCCGTGATATTCATGTAACACTTGAGTACATCTATAACGCGTACTTCATGGCCGTTGTGCTGGGCTGCTTCCACGAGGCGCTTGGTCGAATACAGATTGCGATTGCGCGACAAAATTCCAATTTTCATAAAATGATTCCATTCAAGAGATAGTGCAATAGTGCGTCTGATTGCGGCGTGTCTGACTTATGATGCCGCCTGGACAAAGATGTTGTCAATCAGACGGGTCGTGCCAGCATACACGGCAGCGAGAATGATGAGATCGCTTTCGTTCTGCTCTGCAAGCTGCAAGGTGTTGCGATTGCAGATATGAAAATAATCGGGCTGCAGGCCAGCGGCGGCGAGTGTAGCAGAGGCGGCTTTTTCGAGCTGGCGAAATTCGCTAGCACCAGCCCTGATGCTGTCTGCAGTTTGCAAAAGTGTTGCATACAAGGCTGAGGCCTGTGTGCGTTGTTGTGCATCGAGATAACCATTACGTGAGCTCATCGCAAGGCCTGAGTTTTCGCGCACAGTAGGCACGCCATACAAGCGAACTGGCAGATACAGGTCGCGCACCATGGTGCTGATCAGATGAAATTGCTGGTAATCCTTGTAGCCGAAAAATGCGGCATCCATCTGGATCATGTTGAAGAGTTTGCACACCACGGTACAGACACCATCAAAATGCCCAGGTCTGCTGTGGCCGCAATGGAGTGAAGAAATTCCGGGCACTGAAACTCGTGTATGAACTGCCAGACCCTCAGGATAGATTTCGCCGGTTGCGGGTGTATACAGGTAGTCGCATCCGCTTTCCCGCAAGGCTGTGAGATCAGCCGCAAAGGTGCGTGGATATCGCGCAAGATCTTCCTTCGCTCCGAACTGCATCGGGTTGACGAAAATAGTAGCCACAACGACATCGTACTCGGCACGTGCCGCAGCTATGAGCGAAAGATGGCCCTTGTGGAGATTTCCCATCGTGGGAACGAGGGCAACAGTCTTTCCATTACGCCTGAGTGCACTGAGCTCCGTGCGCAGTGCGGGTAGGGTTTCATGCAGTTGCAACTCAGTCATAGGAATGTTCGGCAGCGGGGAAGATGCCATTTTTTACGGCTTGGACATATGCTGTGATGGCGCCCGGAATACCATTGGTCGATTCTGGCAAGAAGTTTTTTACAAACCTCGGGTGGATCGGGGAGATGCCAAGCACATCGTGCATGACCATGATCTGGCCATCGACATCCTTGCCTGCTCCGATACCGATGACGGGGATGCTCACACTGGCAGATACAGCTTTTGCAAGTTGCTGTGGTATACATTCGAGCAGCAGCATGCTGGCACCATAGGACTCGAGCAGGCGCGCTTCTTCGATGATGGTGGTCGCCACTTGTGGATCACGACCCTGGACACGGAAGCCGCCAATGCGGTTAATGGATTGTGGTGTCAGCCCCATATGCGCGCAAACCGGAATGCCGCGTTCGCTGAGCTGGCGTGTCGTCTCTGCAATCCACGCACCGCCTTCGAGTTTCACCATCTGCGCGCCGGCGCGCATAAGACGAGCTGCATTCTCCAGTGTCTGTGGCGGAGAGGCATACGACATGAAAGGCAGGTCTGCGATTAGCAGCGCGCCGATATTGCCGCGTTTGACACACTGCATGTGATAGACCATGTCATCCATGGTGACGGGCAGCGTGGAGTCGTGGCCCTGCAAGACCATGCCAAGTGAATCACCCACGAGCAGAACTTCAACACCCGCTTTGCAGAATATGCCCGCAAAAAGCGCATCATAGGCAGTGATGCAGACAAATTTTTCGCCGATGCGTTTCATTTCCTGCAAGGTGTACAAAGTGACTGGTTTGCTCACGGCTGTGTCCTGTATTCGCCAGCTCAGATCAGGCCTGGTCTGGGATTGAAATAATTCCTGCTGCCCTTGCGGATCGTGAGAATATGGTTAACGAGCAGTTGGTAGTCTGCTTCATTATGGATGAAATCCACTTCGCTGCAATTGACTACAAGCAGTGTGCTCCTGTCATAGTAGTGGAAAAATTGTGTATAGGCCGAGATAAGGTTGGCTAGATAACTTTCCTTGATCAGCTGCTCCGATGCAATGCCGCGGTTCTGGATGCGCTGCATCAGCACTTCAACGGGTGCCTGCAGATAGATAACGAGATCGGGCGTTGGTGCATTGATAGTCAGGTGCTCATACACATTTTCATAAAGTTTGAACTCATCAGCATCCAGGTTCTGCTGTGCGAACAACCGATCCTTGTCCATCAGAAAATCCGCCACACGGATCGGCTCAAACATATCGTCCTGACGTAATTGCTGGATTTGCTGGGCGCGCTGGAATAAAAAAAACAGTTGCGTGGCCAAGGCGAGTTGTTTTGGGTTATGGTAGAAGCGGTCCAGAAATGGGTTGTCTTCGCTTCTTTCGAGCAGGATTTCGTAATTGAAGCTGTCGGCAAGTCGTTTCGCCAGGCTGGTTTTGCCCACGCCAATGGGTCCTTCCACCGCGATGTAGCGCGGAATTTCCGGGTTGCCAGCATTGCTGCTGGCGGGGTGGTTGGCGGCGATCTCAGTCACGCTTACTCAGGAGCCGGAAGCCGGCGCGGTATTGTGCGGATGACGTGATTTTGCTCTGCGCCTGCGTGGTTTTGCATGCGGCGCACTACCTGCTTCAAGGCTGGTCTGCATCTGCGTTTGCAACTCGGGGTTGGCAGCCTGGTACTCAGTCCACCATTGGCCAAGGCCGTCGAGTTGTTCACCAGCTGCTTCCCGCAACAGTAAGAAATCGTATCCAGCACGGAAACGTTTGTGACCCAGCAGCAGTTCAGCTTTTTTACCGCGCCGCTGGGAAATGCGCAACTGCATATCCCAGATTTCGCGCATGGGCAGGCTGAAACGACGTGGAATTGAAATACGTTCCAATTGCTGTCCAAGCACCGCCTGGGCAGCGTCGTTCAGTGCCATTGCAGGTGGCATGCCGCCTTTCTCGAGCGCTTTCTGCTTTTTCTGCAAAGCCGGCCATAAGATGATCGCGAGCAGAAAGGCTGGCGTAACACTTTTGTCTGCGTCAATTCTCGCGTCGGTATTCCTGAAAGCGCTGTGCAGCATATGCTGATAGTGACCGTCGTCGTCCAGCATCGCAATGGCGGTGCCCGGGAAAAGAATGCCGAATACGCCATAATGCTGCAGTAGCAGAAAGGTCTTTTCGCCATAGCCGGAAAAAAACAATTTCATGAATTCATCGAACAGACGCGCGGAAGGAATAGAGGTAAGCAGTTGGGCGCAAGGCCGCAGCGGCGCCGCTGTCGCAGGTTCAATCGCAAAGTTGAGTTTGGCGGCAAGACGGATCGCACGTAACACCCTGACCGGATCTTCTCGATAACGTTGTTCCGGATCGCCAATCATGCGCAGGATGCGCAGATCAACATCGGCCATGCCATTTACATAATCGTGCACTGCAAAATTGCGTACCGTGTAGTAGAGAGCGTTGGCGGTAAAGTCGCGGCGCAGGACATCTTCTTCGATGGTGCCGTAAACGTTGTCGCGCAGAATCATGCCGCTGGCTGAATGCACTGAGTCGAGATGGGCGTCATGGCGCGACAGGCGACTTTCAACAATTTCCACGTTCTCGCCGGTGATTGCGCGAAAGGTAGAGACCTCGATTATTTCCCGGCCAAAATGCACATGCACAATGCGGAAGCGACGGCCGATGATGCGCGAGTTGCGGAAGATCGCCCTTATTTGTTCTGGTGTTGCATCCGTTGCAATATCAAAATCCTTTGGCTTTAACCCGATCAGGATGTCGCGTACACCGCCACCCACAATAAACGCCTGATAACCGGCATCGTTCAGGGCATAGAGCACTTTAAGGCTGTTGGGGCTGATCTGCTGGCGGGATATGCCATGCTCGGCACGGCCAATGATGGTCAGTGTGGGGCTTGCGGCAATGGGCCTGCTTGTTGGGGCTGAATCGGTGATAGTAATACCTGGTTGATTTCAAGGTTATTGACCCGGTGCATTCTATCCACACATGGCTGTGCTTAACAGGGTGCTGGTGGTAACAGGGAGCAAATCCCGGGGGGGTTAGAAATACAAAACCCGGAAAGGCGAACCTTTCCGGGTTAATTTGAGGCAAGTAGTATTTATTATTGTTTTTTACTACGAGACGTCCGTACCTTGACTATTTTTTTTTGGCGGTCAAAGACCTTCAATTGTAGGGAAACCCCTTGTCGTAGCAATCCTGTCTGTTCTGGCTGTTGCTGGTTCCCAGTCTTGTCCAGCCTGATCCGGCGCAAGCGTCGGCAAACAGGGTTATATGTGCCGTAATTATTGTTTTTATTTTCAGTTTATTGTTGTTTTTGGTACAGCGCACAGTGATGTATAAAGCACCTACCGTGCCAACATCAGTGGGTTGGATTAATAGCTTTAAATTCAGTTGGTTATAAGAAATAAGGGGGGAAAATAAAGCCTGGAAAAGTGTGGCCGGCGCTAAATGTGTGAACAATTGTTACTTATTTGGTAACACGGTAACGTTATGGGGTGAGCAGGCTAGGCGCCTTTCTTGCGGCGGGGAATAGCAAAACGCTGACGTCTTTCCCAAAGACATTTACGGCTGATGCCGAGCTTCTGGGCTAGTTCTGTTTCATTCATCTGTTCCTGGTGTTCAAGCACAAAACGCTGGAAATATTCCTCGAGTGAGAGATCTTCTTGCGGATCATCCTCAATTTTTACTGTGCCATTATCAGCTTTGCTGGCTTGAAGTGTGGCATAACTGCTTTTATGGTCGATTTTTACCAGTTCTACATCCAGGCCAAGCAGTTCCATCGGAATTTCTTCATCCTCCGACAGGATCACTGCGCGCTCAATGGCGTTTTCGAGTTCGCGCACATTACCTGGCCAGGGATAGGTGGTAATGACCTGGATCGCGTTGGCGCTGAAATGCATGAGATCAACGCCAATACGCTTGCAGGTGGATCCAAGGATAAGGTCGGCCAGTTCGAGAATATCGTTGCCGCGTTCGCGCAGAGGTGGCAGATGCAGGGGCATTACATTGATGCGGTAAAACAGATCTTCCCTGAAGCGTCCTTCACGCACGAATTGTTTCAGGTCGCGATGGGTAGCGGCTACCAGACGGACATCCACTTTTTGTGAGACTACTGAGCCTACCTTGCGGATTTCATGTTCCTGTAGCACACGCAGCAAACGTGCCTGGGCTTCGAGCGGCAATTCACCAATTTCATCGAGAAAAAGCGTGCCATTGTTGGCCGCTTCGATAAGTCCGGTGCGGGTTGAGGTTGCCCCGGTAAAGGCACCTTTTTCGTGGCCAAAGAGCTCCGACTCGATCAGATTTTCCGGAATGGCGGCGCAGTTGACCGAAATCAGATTTGAATCGCGGCGGGAGCTGGCCTCGTGCAGCGCGCGGGCAACCAGCTCCTTGCCAGTGCCTGATTCACCTTGAATCAGTACCGAGGAATTGGTCTGGGCAACCTTGCGAATGCGACGAAACAATTCGAGCATCTGGGCACAGCTGCCTACCATACCTTTGACCGGCTCTTCCGAGGGTCTGGGTTGACGGCGAATAACGTTTTTGGCCTTGATGTTTTCGCCAAAAATGCGGGTCAGTGCGGCAAGTATTTCGGAGTGTTCGAAGGGTTTGGAAATGTAATCCACGGCCCCGATTTTCATTGAGTCGATGGCGCTGCGCAGGCTCGCATAACTGGTCATGATCAAGACGGGTGTTGGGGTGCGTTTGATCAGTTCTGTGCCAGGCAGACCGGGTAAGCGGAGGTCGCTGATGATGACATCCATAGCGTCAAGGTTATGCCGGTCAGTGGCGTCCTGAACCGAGACGGCTTCACTGACCTGATAACCATTGCGCTCCAGCAAACGCCGTAAAGCGCTCCGGATAACGTCTTCATCTTCAACTATGAGAATGTGGGTCATGCTGGTAATCGATCATCAAATTGAGTGTGTCGCTACACGGTTGACTGCCGAGCATAGCAGGGAAATGTTACGATTACTCTGGTTCCTTTGTTACTGCCGGTAGCAAGCGGGCTTTCAATTATGATTGTGCCGCCAAGGTCATTTACAATCCTGTGAACCAGCGATAGGCCTATCCCGGTGCCTTTGCCAGGGTCTTTGGTAGTAAAAAACGGTTCAAACACCCGATTCCGCAGATTGTCGGGAATGCCGCTGCCCCAGTCGGTAACAGCAAGGCTTACGAAACTGTCACTGCTACTATTTGTGACATCAACTATGGCATTGTCTGGGCTGGCATCCCGCGCGTTGGTCAGTAGGTTGAGCAGTACCTGCATAATGCGCTGATGATCGGCGATGATGGACAAGTCGGGGTCGCAAAAATTGTTAAAACGGATGCCGCGGTCATCCTGTTGCAGTGCAAGCAGCTGTATTGCTTCTGCAGCAGCGCCATACAGATTCACCTGTTCTTGCCGGCTGGGTAAGTCTGCCTGCATGCCACTATGCGAAAAACTTACCAGCGACTGCACTATTGCTGATATGCGACGAGTTTGCTGAATGATCTGCTCGGCCATTGTCCGCTGATCTTCATCCAGTATTTCATCGCGCAAATTTTGCGCAAGACAGGCGATGCCAGTAACAGGATTGCCGATTTCATGCGCTACTCCTGCTGCAAGTCTGCCGACAGAGCTCAACCGCTCGGCGTGAGCAAGCTCGGCTTCGAGCATGCCGGTTTCCGTCTGGTCTTCGACCAATATGACTTGGCCTGAATAGATTGAGGCCAGGTCGGTCCTTGTGTGCTGGCTTGGCATCAGCGGGTGGCCAAGATTGGATTTATGCAGACTGAGCCAGCGCTGGCGTTTTTGCACAATGAAGGCATGTTTTGAAATGTGCGTTATTCTTGAGTCCGATATGAAATTGTTAAACAACTCATTCCAGGGGGAAGGCAATTCGGTCAGATGTAACCCGGTCATGCGCTCGCCTGTCAGCCCTGTTAATTTCGTCATTGCAGTGTTCCAGATCGAAATCATGCCTGTGCCATCTATTGAACACACGCCCAGCGGAAGGTTTTGCAATATCTGTCGGTGATGCCTCCGCAGAGCATCAAGATCCAGGGCAATGCCGCTCAAGCTCTGCGGAAAAGTTTCCACTTGGGTTTCAATAAAATTGATGCTGGCATGTTCCGCCCGGGCTGGAGCAAAAGGCAGGTGGAATTCCACAATCTGATGTGCAAGGGTTGGTCCAAGCAAAGAGGACAAATTAGCCTCGAGTTTGGTGCGTAATCTCTGCATATGATACGGGCGGGCTTCATGCTCCTGAAGGTTCAAGTCATGCATGGCCTGGTGTACTTCGCGGCGGGCGCTGGCTTCTCCCAAAGATACACTTAGCCTGATGATAAACTCAGCTGGAGTGCGTGACACGAGACCATGCTTTACAGAAGGCTGGCGCATGGTATCCATAGCGCACAAATGTGCAGCCCTGCGTTCTTCCGGACTGGTAGTGGTAATAAGCGATACCAGCATCAATACACACAAATTGGTTATTAATGAAAAGGAGGCAACGAGATTCCAGTTGATGATGCCCGCTGAACTGTAGCTGATATCAAAGAGTGTTACATTGAATAACATGGGTAAAAGTCCCAGCAAAACCCCGATAAAAACTCCCGACAGTATTCCGGCAATAAAACCCTTGCTGTTACCCCTGGGCCAATACAGAACTGCCAGAATTCCTGGTAGAAACTGGACGCTGGCAATAAATGAAATATTCCCCATGTCTATTACTTTGCTGCCATCAGCTATGAGGTAATAACAAAGGTAACCGCCAGTCAAAATACTGATGATGAAAAGTCGTCGGCACGACAACAGCCACTGATAAAGACCAGTACCTGCAGGCGGCTGCTTTACCCGCAACAGTAGATGATTGAGACACATGTTTGAAACCGACATGGCAAGAACTATCATCATGCCGCAAGCGGCAGCAATCCCACCGATATAAATCAGCAGAGTTAGCAGAGGAGCTTGTGTTAACAAGCCAATAAGCAAGGCGGCAAACTGCACATTACCCGTAGAACCAAGCTCTACAAATGCCCAAAGGACGGGTAATACCGGCAGGCTCGCCAATAGCAGAAAGAGGGGGACGCCCCAGCTCGCGACTGTCAGATTTTCAGGGTTGCGGTTTTCATGAAAAATCATATGAAACATATGCGGCATTGCGATAGCCGCGGTGAAAAACAGCAGGACCAGCAGGTTGGTAGTATCCTGAAGAAAGGGCATGTTCAGGCGCGTTGTGGCTGGCGTCTGAATTGCCAACCATTCGTTCAAGGCGCCGAAGCCGCCAAATACGCCATAGACGGCATATAACCCAGCAGCCAGGAGCGCAAATATTTTTACTACCGATTCGAAGGCGAGACTAACCACGATGCCATCATTGCGTGCTCTGCCAGTAACGTCCTTCGTGCCAAAGCGCAAAGTTAAAAAAATGATGACTACGCAGTAAATCAGTGCCGCTAGGTGGGGTTTTGCTGCTGGAGCTATCAGCTCAGTACTAAGCGCAACAGCAAGTGTCTGTAGTGCCAGCAAGGGAAAAATACACAAGAGCAGCACCGCGGTTGTCAGCGTACCTGCCCAGGGACTGCGGAAACGGAACGCGAAGAGGTCAGCCAGGGATGCCAATTGATATGTTCGGGTAATCTGCAGGATAGGGCGCATGAGGATGGGCGCAAACAAAAAAGCAGCTGCGTAACCAATGTAATAGGCATTAAAACCATAGCCGCGGGACGAAGCAGAGATCAGCGCTGTATAAAAAGACCAGGTGCTGATAACGACTCCAAGTGACAGGACATAAAGAGCCGGATGATTGATGATGCGGGTAGGGACGTGGCCTTTATCGGTGAGCCATGCAACAAGGTAAAACAGCAGAAAGTAGCCGGCCGCAACGAGGAGAACCGTTGTGGCATTAAACATCATCATTCCGGGGCGTCTGCTGGATCAGGGCTGCCAGAATGATGACCCCGAGCGCTATCAGATATGGACTATACCAATGCAGGACAGTGCTCAGCGTTTGTATGGACGTGATAGCGATCAGCAGAATAAACAATAGCAGCAGAATTGAAGGTTGCACGTGATGAACCGGCTCCAGGCAAAAAACTTATATGGCTGCAAGCATCATACAGGAGCGAGTCAAAACTCTTCAATTTCGGGAATTTGCTTGATCCCCGAAATTTTTTCAATGTCCCAATGTGAGATGCCCCATGCGAGAATTTCTTCCGGAGCGAGTTCCTCAAGTGCTGGCTCGGGTTGTTGTTGCAGTCGTTGCAGAGCGTTGAAGAGCACCTGCCCGGGACGCATGGTATCTACTGCCTGCGCATACTGCTGTTTGCCCAGCTTCTGGCCCAGGGCATTTATCAGAACAGGAATATGTGCGTATCCTGGTGTAACGAATCCCAATAGTTCCTGCAGATAAATTTGCCGCGGCGTGGAATCCAGCAGGTCGATGCCGCGGACAATCTGGGTTATGCCTTGCCAGGCATCATCGACAACTACTGCAAGCTGATAGGCGAACAAGCCTTCCTTGCGCCTGACTATAAAATCACCCGCGTCTTGTTCCAGATGCTGAAAAAAATTCCCTTGGACGCGATCGGTAAAGGTAATGGTTCGAGGTGAGATGCGGCACCGCAAGGCAACAGAAACCTGGGTTGCGACATTCAGGCTGCGACAAGTTCCAGTGTACACACTGCCGTAATCTGTCAGTGTCTTGCGGCTGCACTGGCATGAATAAATCATCTGCCGATCTTCAAGTTCTGCCAGCGCTTCGCGATAGGCATCCTGGCGTTGGCTTTGATAGACGACGGTGTCGTCCCAATAAAAACCCAAGGCCTCGAGCGTGTGAAGAATCGAAGCTGCTGCTGCGCGGCTTTCGCGTGGCGGATCCAGATCTTCCATGCGCACAAACCACAAGCCCTGATTTGCTTTTGCATCCAGGTAACTAGCCAGCGCTGCGAGAATTGAGCCCGCATGGAGCGGGCCGGTTGGAGAGGGCGCGAAACGCCCCCTGTAAAGATGAGATGGTTGGGTACTAGGGAGCACCAAGCTGTTTTTCCTTGATCTCGTCAAGGGTTTTGCAGTCTATGCATTTGTTGGCAGTAGGTCGTGCTTCGAGCCGACGAATGCCGATTTCAACGCCGCAGGAGTCGCAGTAACCATAATCATCATTGGCAATGAGTTCGATGGTGCTGTCGATCTTCTTGATAAGTCTGCGTTCACGATCGCGGGTGCGTAATTCAATGCTGAATTCTTCTTCGAGAGTTGCGCGATCAGCTGGGTCGGGTGGATTTGCCGCTTCGTCTTGCATGTGATGTACGGTGCGATCCACTTCTTGCATGAGCTCGTTGCGCCAATTGAGTAGAATACGTTTGAAATGGTCTCTTTGCGGTTCATTCATGTACTCCTCACCCCTTTTTAAGTCGTAGGGTGTGAAGCCTTTGGTTTCAGAATCGTAGGTAGCTGGTGGTTTTTTGGACTGAGATTTTTTCTCGGCCTTGCCTGAGTCAGTTTTGCTGACGCGGGTAGTATTTGATTTGGTAGTAGTTGGTGCGCTGTTCATAATAGGACTGATTTTACTTAGTTCAGATTTAGGTTTGGTAACAGATTGCTTGAGAGAAGTTACAGGCTTTTCAGGTACCGCATGGACTTTGCTGGTTTTGCCGCTGACTGTCACGACAGGTTTAACAGCGGCATTTTTAGGTGTGGCTTTATTGGGTGTAACTTTGGTAATTGGAGCCTTGGCAGGTGGAGCTTTGGTTTTGGCAGTGCCGCTGGCAATTGTTTTTGGTGTGACTTTTACTGACGATTTTATCGCCGCTTTTACTGGCGCTTTTACTGGCGCTTTTGCCGCCGCTTTCTTGGCTGCGGGTTTGCTTGTTTTAACATTGGATTTGGCTTTGACAGCAGGTTTTTTTATTGCCGGCTTTGCTTTATTAGTAATGATGGCAACCGGTTTTTTCACAACTTTGGCAGCTGGCTTGCCAGCAGATTTTGGCTTGGGTTTGACTGAAATTTTGCTTGCGGCTTTTACCACGGGCTTAGTAATTTTTTTAACCAAGGCCTTCGGTTTTGCAGTTTTTTTCGTTGCCATCTCTGGTTCCCTGCTTCGACATTGCTTCAATACACATGATCTATCTTGATCGGAATCAACCTTTAATTAATCAAGGTCATCAACCCCAAATCAACACAGAATCACAATCTATCCCCGATTTCAGAAAGCGCGTCACGCTACCAGATTCCACAGGGCAGTGCCATAACAATAGTTTGAAAATTTATTCTTTCCCGGGGATGTTCCTGCTTTCATTAAAATACCCGCGAGCCCTGTGAACTCTAGCAGTAATACAACAAATTTGTACTACAAACGCAACTCGGTTTTCAGTGGCAGTTCGTTTTCATCAATCTCGACATTGCCTGCGTTGATGGTGGCCGTAATCTGCCACAAGCTTTCGCCCCGGCATGGGCCCTGGATGCAAAGGCCCGAATGTTTTTCAAAGCGTGCGCCATGAGTTGCACACCGAATAAACGCATTTCCATTATCAAGAAAACCATGTTCCTGCCATTGCAGGGGGATGCCAAGGTGGGGGCAGCGATTCAGATAAACTGAAACGTTGTCACCACTCCGGACTGCAAACAGCCGAGCCTGAGGCAGCACAAAACCGCGTGTTCCACCATCAGGAATTTCTACCACGGCACAAAGCACAATGCTCATAGTGCCAAGGCCTAGCCGAGGGCCTGCGTAAAATCTGCCAGCAGGTCATCTATATTTTCAATACCAATAGACAGGCGAATCATCGAATCGCCAATGCCCATTGAAGCGCGCCGCTGCGCACCCATCTCCCAATAGATTGTGTGTGCAACAGGTATGCCAAGGGTGCGGTTATCGCCGAGATTGCTCGAACAAATCACAAGATCGAGCGCATTGAGCAGATCAAAGCAGTCAGCACTTTCAATGAGTTCTATGCTCATCAACGCGCCATATTTTTTGAACAGCTTACCTGCTCTCTCATGCTGGGGATGACTGGCAAGTCCCGGGTAGTAGACTCTGCGGATCTTGGGGTGTGTGCTGCAGAAGTTTGCCAGCGCAAGCGCATTGTCACAGGCCTGATTGAGGCGCAGGCCAAGCGTATCTGCACCAGCGGATAAATGATGTGCTGCTTCCGGTGCCAGGGCTCCTCCGAGATCACGTAGGCCTTTTTTGCGGATCTGGGTAATTCCCCAAACAGAAGCGTCAGCATTTTTATAATTCACAAAAATGTTCGGGAAGCTGCTCCAGTCATAAAGCCCGGTATCGGTTACACAACCTCCAAGTGCATTGCCGTGACCGCCGATATATTTGGTCAAGGCATTAATCACGAGACTTGCATTTACCTCGCGCGGCCTGAACAGCCAGGGCGAGGTCATGGTGTTGTCCACAACATAAATCAGCTTGTGCTCTTTGCATAAACTGCCAATGCCAGCAAGATCCGCGATCTGGGTAACGGGATTGGCAATGGTCTCAACAAACACTAGGCGAGTGTTGCTTTTGACCGCTGAGGCAACATTGCTGGCCTCTGTTGCATCAACAAAGGTTACTTCAATACCGAGGTTTTGCAGCGTGGCAAACATGCTGTTGGTATTGCCGAATAAAAATGCCGAGGAGATTACGTGATCACCACTGCGCAAAAGTGACAGCAAGGTAGAGCTTATTGCCGCCATGCCGGTGGCAAACACCACTGAGGCCAAACCCTCTTCCATCTGCGTGATCTTGCGGCCCAGAGCTTCAACAGTGGGGTTGCTCTGGCGGCCGTAGGCATAGCCGGATTTCTTGTTCTGGAAAATTGCGGCGAGCTCGCGTGCATCGGCATAGCCGAAAGCGACGGATGTATGAATCGGTTTGTGCAGGGCGCCATGTTCCGGATTATCCCTGCGATCGGCATGCAGAGTCG
>CAIYIP010000206.1 GCA_903926285.1 uncultured Gammaproteobacteria bacterium | reverse complement strand
GGTAAGTCCCATTTCTGCAATAGCGGTTGCGAGTTCAAGCGGTTCATTTTCCTGCAACGCATTCGGCCGGCCATGTGCAACATCACAAAAAGGACAGCGGCGTGTACAGATATCACCCATGATCATGAACGTTGCGGTGCCGCCACTGAAACATTCACCGAGGTTGGGACAGGATGCTTCCTCACATACGGAGTGCAGCTTGTGTTTGCGCAAGGTCTGCTTGATATGCTCGACCTTTGCTGAGTTGCCCATACGGACCCTGATCCAGTCAGGTTTTCTGGGTAACTCTACTGTTGGAATAATCTTGACGGGAATACGCGCGACTTTTTCAGCGCCGCGAAGTTTTTCGCCTTGAATTACCGGTTTTGGTGTTACATCGATTGGAGTAGACGTGGACATAAAAAGTCAGATCCGGAGTTATTGCGGGATTATAGCAGGCGGGTCTGCAGGTCCTCTATCAGTCTTTTTTGAGCCTCAGCAAACAGATTGGCTTGAGCAGGTGCAACAAATTCTCGTAACTGGGTAGTTTCGAGACCCGCATAACCACAGGGATTGATGTACTGAAATGGCGCCAGATCCATGTCGATATTCAGACTGAGCCCATGCAGTGAGCAGCCATTCCTGATACGCAATCCCAGTGCTGCGATTTTCTTGTCTTCCACATAGACACCCGGCGCGCCTTTACGCACATGGCCATTGATGCCATACGAGTTCAAAACCGCAATGATGCTGGCTTCGATAATATCGACCAAAGTACGCACACCGTAATGCCGGCGACGCACATCCAGTAAAAAATACACAATCAACTGCCCGGGACCATGATAAGTCACCTGGCCACCGCGATCAGTTTTAACTACTGGAATATCATGCGGATCAAGAATGTGTTGACTTTTTCCAGCCTGCCCCTGAGTGAACACAGGATGATGCTGCAGCACCCATAGCTCATCCCGAGTTGTTGCGGTCCGAGTCTGCGTGAAGGCTTTCATCGCTTCCCATACCGGTAAGTACTCGGCAAGTCCCAAGTCCCGGACGCTGCAGAAGGAAGCTGGCTCAATCATGGCCAGAGCAGGTTTCAAAGCACCATGACCACACGACCAGTCGCTTTGAGATCATTGAAAAGTGCATTGATATGATCGGCACCCGTGGCAGTAATCGTGATCTTGACGGACAAATATTTGCCATTGCGGCTTTCACGAAAGGTAATGGTTTCGGAAACAAACTCCGGATCATGGAGCCGCACAACTTCCACTATGCAGGCAATAAAGTCTTCTTCGTGCAGTCCCATCACCTTGATGGGATAAGCACATGGATACTCGATTTTGGGCGGTTTTTCTTCAACCATCTGTGGCGAATATCAACTAAAAAATGACAAAAAGAACAGATGCAGCCAATCCATTAACCGCTTGATCCAGCTACCTTGCGCAACATCCTGCATCGCCACAACAGGGCCGTCATACAACACTTCTTCGCCCAGGCTGACTTTAACCTTGCCCAGTTCCTGGCCCACGGCGATGGGAGCTTTTATGTTCTCATCAAGTTCGAGCACTGTTTGCAGACCGTCTAATTGACCGCGCGGTAAAGTAACCGACATTGCATTTTGAATACCTACATCAACCGAATCTGCTGCACCTGACCACACTTTGCTGGTACCCAGTATATTGTTGTCAGTGAACAATTGATGATTTTCAAAAAAGCGAAAACCGAAGGTCAGCAGCTTTTGCGTTTCAACTGCACGCGCATCAGTGGAGGTAGCACCTAGCACAACCGTGATCAAGCGCATGCCGTCCCTCATTGATGAAGCAACCAGGCAATAACCGGCATCATCGGTAAATCCTGTTTTCATACCGTCTACATTCGGGTCAGTAAACAACAGGCTGTTGCGGTTGGGCTGGCGAATATTGTTATAGGTAAATTCGCGCTCCCCATAAATTTTATACTGTTCCGGAAAACGGGTAATAATGGTGCGCGCCAGAATGGCAAGATCGCGTGCTGACATAACGTGATTGGGATCAGGCAGGCCCGAGGCATTCAAAAAATAACTGTTGGCCATGCCCAGTTGGCGTGCGTGTTGATTCATCAGATCAGCAAAAGCTTCTTCACTTCCGGCGATATGTTCGGCCAGTGCAATACTGGCATCGTTACCAGACTGAATGATGATGCCACGCATAATATCTTCAAGCCGGACAGTCGTGCCCTCCTGAATAAACATCTTGGAGCCCTCAGCCTGCCACGCCTTGATGCTGATATTTACCTGATCATCGAGGGAAATATTGCCTGCTGACAATTCGGTATCGGCCACGTAGGTGGTCATAATTTTGGTAAGACTTGCAGGAGGTAGAGCCTGATCTGCATTTTTCTCCACCAGTACTTTGCCTGTCATTGCATCCATCAGGATATAGCTGGTGGCATTGATCTCGGGAGGTTTTGGCACTATTTGCGGCGCCGCACCAGGCTGGGCAGCTGCGTTTAGCTGAGGCCGGTTGATTTGCGGCGTGGGTGCTGGCGCCGGTTGTACTACTGCCGGTTGTACTGCAGTTGGCTGTACTGCAGTTGGCTGTACTGCAGTTGGCTGTACTGCAGTTGGTTGTACTACAGTTGGTTGTACTACAGCTGGCTGCACAGCGGGCGAAGTCTCTGCAGGATCATCCTGGGCATAGAGTCCAGACGAGAGCATTCCCAGCACGAGAATGGACATCAGTATCCCGTGTATGCCTGCCTGGCCATTTTTGAAACTTGTCATGCTCTACCTCAGTAAATTTTGTGCTCTAGCCGCAAAGCTGCGTTAGTTTCGCACCTTGAAAGGTGTGCCCAGACCTGCGGACTGAACACCATCTATTATCTCTTCTACAGCGCGACTGTCGGTCAATGGCCCAATACGTACCTTGTGCAGCATATTACCGTTCTGCGCGGCATCACTCTGGATCAGCAATGGCAGGTTAACAAAGGTGCTCAGGCGTGCTATCAGATTACGCGCTGCTTCGAGATTGCTGAAAGCTCCCACCTGCAAAAAGTCCTCACCTTCGTTTGCCTCAATTTTCTGTCGCTCGTCTGCAATAACTTCAACAGAATTGGTTTCCACAACTGCCGGTTGCACCGGAGCGGAAGATGAGATCTCGTCTGGCAACACTGCTTCAACTTTAACCCTTGCCGTGCCTTTGCCTGCGTAACCCAGAATCACAGCTCCCGCATAAGATAGATCAACCACGCGTTCGGGATGAAAAGGCCCACGATCATTTACTCTGGCAATAATACTTTTCCCGTTGTCCAGGTTGGTCACTCGAATATAACTGGGAATTGGCAAGGTGGTATGGGCGGCAGAAAGCTGGAACATGTCATAGACTTCACCATTGGAAGTTAGATGGCCATGAAACTTACGCCCATACCACGAAGCTGTTCCGGTTTGGTTAAACCCTGCTTCATCTGGCATTACCCGGTACGTACGGCCATTAACGGTGTAGGGGCTTTTGTTGCCTGCAATTGTGCGCACTTCACGACGTGGCTCCACGGGTTTGACTATACTCAGATCGAACGGTTCCAGTAGTG
>CAIYIP010000205.1 GCA_903926285.1 uncultured Gammaproteobacteria bacterium | reverse complement strand
CATTGGGATTGCGAAATTCAAAGCCTTCATTGATACCGGTTTTGACGAAATCCATCTCAGTGCCATCCAGATACACCAGACTCTTGGGATCAACTACGATCCTGACTCCATGATCTTCAAATACAGCATCATTTGCGGTCGGCTCATCTACAAATTCAAGAACATAAGCCATGCCGGAACATCCGGTAGTAGTAACACCAATGCGAATGCCAACTCCTTTGCCGCGATTCGCGAGTTGCGACGCTACATGTTTGGCTGCTGTTTCTGTCAAAGTAACTGCCATGACTGTTATCTCTTTCTATGAATAACGACTACAAAGCTTTTTTTCTGATTACTTAATTAATCGAATAAGCGATCAAACAAGACCACGCTTCTGTTTTACATCAGCGATAGCTGCCTTGATGGCATCTTCCGCCAACACCGAGCAGTGGATTTTTACCGGAGGTAAACCAAGTTCCTGCGCGATTTCAGTATTGCGAATTTTGCCTGCTTCATCAATCGTGCGGCCTTTGACCCATTCGGTGAGCAACGAGCTCGAAGCAATGGCCGAACCGCAGCCGTAGGTCTTGAACTTGGCATCTTCAATCACACCTTCGGCATTGACCTTGATCTGCAGGCGCATGACGTCACCACAAGCGGGAGCACCCACCATGCCAGTTCCGACGTTGTCGTCTTTATCATCAAGCTTGCCGACATTGCGCGGATTCTCGTAATGATCCAGAACCTTTTTTGAATATGCCATTGTAGTAACCTCAGTAAACTAATTTATCCGGCGCTTGCCGGAAATTCCGGGATAGGTGAATTAATGCGCGGCCCATTTCACCTGACTCATGTCCACTCCGTCTTTATACATATCCCAAAGCGGAGATAATTCACGCAATTTATTCACTGCATCACGGATCTTGCCGATTGCATAATCAATATCTGCCTCGGTCGTAAAACGGCCAAGAGTGAAGCGCAGGGAGCTGTGCGCGAGTTCATCATTTAAGCCAAGCGCTCTTAATACATAGGAGGGTTCAAGACTGGCTGAAGTACAGGCGGACCCGGATGACACCGCCAGATCCTTAAGAGCCATAATCAGCGACTCACCTTCCACAAAATTGAAACTGACGTTCAGGTTGCCAGCAATGCGATGCGCTAAGTCACCGTTTACGTACACTTCTTCCATGTCGGACAAGCCTTTCAGCAAACGATCACGCAAGGCTTTTATAAGGACAGTTTCTGTGTGCATTTCTTCTTTAGCGATGCGAAATGCTTCGCCCATGCCTACAATCTGGTGGGTGGCAAGAGTTCCGGAGCGCATGCCACGCTCATGACCACCACCATGCATTTGCGCCTCAAGTCGCACACGCGGTTTGCGACGCACATATAAAGCGCCTACACCCTTTGGACCATAGGACTTGTGCGCACAAAACGACATCAGGTCAACCTGCATATCTTCTACATCGATATCAACTTTGCCGGTACTTTGCGCAGCATCTACATGAAATAGCACCTTGTGCGCGCGAGTAACTGCACCAATGGCTTTCAGATCGTTGATCACACCAATTTCATTGTTCACGTGCATGAGCGACACCAGGATCGTATCGGGACGAATTGCAGCAGCAACGGCTTCGGGTTGTATGAGGCCCTTTACGTCAGGGTCCAGATAAGTTACTTCGAAACCTTCACGCTCAAGCTGCCGACAGCTATCGAGTACTGCCTTGTGCTCTATCTTCGACGTAATGATGTGTTTGCCACGTGTCTGGTAAAAATGCGCGGCGCCCTTGATTGCCAGGTTATCCGATTCAGTAGCGCCGGAAGTCCATACGATTTCACGTGGATCGGCATTTATCAGGTCGGCAACATACTGGCGTGCTTGCTCAACAGCAGCTTCAGCCTTCCAGCCAAAAACATGCGAACGCGATGCGGGATTACCGAAGTTGCCTTCGAGAGTCAGGCATTCGGTCATAACCTTCAGCACTCGCGGATCAACCGGTGTTGTGGCTGAATAATCAAAATATATCGGTAGCATTTGGCACTCCGGAATTCTGTTGTTGCCGCTACGCGGATCCAGCCCCTGCAACGTCAATCAACAACCAACTATTAAAAATCAACAATTAACAAATCTTGTTTACCAACCCCATTTCACATCGACGATGAAATGATGGCATCCAGATTTTTCAGGCGTATATCGCCCTGCTGGCGCCCTTCACCTTGACAGCGTTCCTGCTGGCCGCGCGCAATCATTTCTCTTTCACGCTTCGACACCAAGTCAGCGAGCGTGATGTTGCTCAAAAAAGTATGAATCTGGTCGCTGAGGTCCTGCCACAAATGGTGGGTAAGACAGGTTTCTCCTTGCTGACAATCAGCCTTGCCCTTGCACTT
>CAIYIP010000204.1 GCA_903926285.1 uncultured Gammaproteobacteria bacterium | reverse complement strand
TGTGATTCTATGTCACCAACCGTGCCGCCGATTTCCACCAACGCAACATCGGCATCGCCCGCGCCTTCAATAACACGGGCCTTGATTTCATCTGTGATATGCGGAATAACCTGGATAGTCGCGCCGAGATAATCGCCGCGGCGCTCCTTCTTGATTACTTCGTCGTAGATACGTCCGGCCGTGAAGTTATTGCGCCTGGACATCGTAGTGTGAATAAAACGTTCGTAGTGCCCGAGGTCAAGGTCGGTCTCAGCGCCATCTTCCGTAACGTAGACTTCTCCATGCTGAAAGGGACTCATGGTGCCAGGATCGACGTTGATGTAGGGATCTAGTTTGAGCATGGTCACTTTAAGACCACGTGCTTCGAGGATTGCTGCAAGGGAGGCTGAAGTAATTCCCTTACCGAGAGAAGAAACAACACCGCCGGTAATAAAAATGTAATGCGTCATTAACAGCCCATCAGATTTTAAAAAGGTCTTTGATGGGCGATCAGGTTAACAGATGGCCCCAGTGTCCACAATGTAATTAGTATCCACAATGTAATTCTGGCCGGACCCAGCCGATTCGGAAGTCAGTCTCCGTGATATTTTGAAATGAAGTCCTGCAAATAATCAGATCTGCAATTGCGACTAGCTCTGGCCCAGTATACAGCAAGGGAACACTTTCCCGCAGCCATGGTGGAACATGAAACTCCTGCAGAATTTTTTTCAATGGTCTTCCTGGCCGGTTCGCTTGCTTTACCTGTTCTCCCCCTTTGCGAAAACTTACGCGCAGGTTTTGCAGTTGCTCAGGTGCAGCCATCGATTCGTTTTCTAAAATCAGATGCAGACTGCCTAGTGGAAAAGGCAATTCCAACGGTGCCGCCGTGTTCCAGATAATTTCTTCAGGAGAAGTCGGCATGGGTTTAAGCAGATAAAGCTGATTCTGAAAACGCCGGATACCTGCACGTTGCGCGTCGCGACCCCAGAATACAGAAGGTTGGCCATCTGGCGCCGCCGGTATAACTTCTTTGACGATTCTATGCAGATTAACGTGACCTGGTGCAGCACACTCCATCTCTGCTTGCAGGCCTCCCACCCAGTAGCGCAATAAATTACGCTGGCGCGCTTCTGACATATCCTGCAAGGAAGAAATATTCAGGCGATTGCGATAAGTGCCGATGCTTTTTGCAAGATCGAGCGCTGCCAGCTCGTTTAATAATTCATCGCTTTCACGACATAACATTGCTGACCGGGCAACATTATCTGCCAGCCCGGGAAAACGCTCTTCTACTACCGGAATTACGGCAGAGCGCAGGAAGTTTCTGTCATAACGTTCATCATAGTTGCTGGTGTCGTCAATCCACTGCAATTGGTGGTGGTGCGCGTAGTGCAGCAGCTGTGAGCGCCTGAAACCCAGCATGGGTCTCGTTATGGTGCCCCTTCCACACGGGCGACTTGCCGGGATGCCAGCCAGGCCCTTGCAGCCACTGCCTCGGATGAGCCGGAACAATACAGTTTCTACTTGATCATCCTGATGGTGAGCCAGTAATAAGAGGTCGCCCTCGTCCATCATGCCCGCAAACGCTTCATAACGGGCAACGCGTGCAGCTTCCTCGGGACTGTCATTCTTCGTGAAATCGACAGCGACTTTTTTAATGACAATAGGTATCTGCAGAAGCTCGCAAGTTGCGGCACAATGCTGCTGCCAATCGTCTGCGGCTCTCTGCAAGCCATGATTAACATGTAGGGCGGTCAGTGGTACCTGAAGCAGGTTCTGTGTACGCAAATCAGCAAGAAGATGCAATAAGACAGTTGAATCTAGCCCGCCGCTGAAACCAACTAAAATCTTATTGGTATTGGTAAATTGCGGACAGCCCCGGAGTAATTCAGCTGGGTCCAGCCCGGGGTGGGTTGAATCAGAGTGGATGGGAGGCACCATGACTCATCAGGCGGGCGTAACGACGTTCCAGCAGGTCATCCATGGCCATAAGTTGAAAACGTTCAACTTGCCCCAGCAGGGTTTGTTTCAGCCGTGCAGCCATTTCTTCGATGTTACGATGAGCCCCACCAAGCGGCTCCTTGATGGTTTGATCAACGATGCCCAGTTCTTCGAGGCGTGCCGACGTAACACCCATGGCTTCAGCTGCCTGGGCTTTGTGGTCGGCAGACTTCCATAGAATCGTGGCACAACCTTCAGGAGAAATAACAAAATATGTTGAGTACTGCAGCATGTTCAGATGATCACAAACGCCAATGGCAATCGCGCCACCCGAATTGCCTTCACCGGTGACAGTTGCAATGATGGGTGTGCGCAAGCGCGACATAATCGCCAGATTTTCCGCAATCGATTCGTTAATGCCGCGGGCTTCGGAATCTACTCCAGGGTATGCGCCCGGAGTGTCGATAAAAGTCAGCACCGGCATCTTGTAGCGTTCAGCCATCAACATCAGCCTGCGTGCCTTGCGATAACCTTCAGGTTTTGGCATGCCAAAATTGCGCTTCACTTTTTCGTTGGTTGTCCTGCCTTTCTGATGGCCGATAATCATTACCGGAAGGTGTTCGAGGTAAGCGACACCCCCAATCAGCGCGGCATCATCGGCAAAAAAGCGATCACCATGCAGTTCATCAAAATCCGTAAAGATATGACGAATATAATCCTGGGTATAAGGACGTTGCGGATGGCGAGCTAAAAGAGAAATCTGCCAGGGCGTAAGCGACGAGAAAACCTTTTCTGTCAGCTTGTGGCTCTTGTCCTGCAGCTTGGCAATTTCTTCACTGATGTTGAGCTTGTTATCGGTGCCCACCAGGCGCAGTTCATTGATCTTGACTTCAAGCTCAGCGATGGGTTGTTCAAATTCGAGATAATCTGGGTTCATAACTTCTACTTCACGAATAATTCAGGACAATGTTGGCAGGCCCATACAGGTCGCCTAATTTTTGCAACATTACTTCATCGGGATATATGCGCCAGTCCCGGCCCAGGACCACGCTGCCTTTAACTTCTGGACCTTGATACCTAACGATAACATTGCAAGGAACATCTTCGACTGCCGCACTCTGCCTTGGCTGGGGCTTGGATATACGCCCTGGACCTGCTGCCGCGAGATCCCTGCTGGTTAGAGTCGCAGTGCGCTGGCGGTTGCCGGACAGCAGCACTGCCAAAGTGGCGAGAGATTTTACAGGCAAATGTTCCCGATGCAAGGAAAGGCTCAGGCTGCGGGCATAGTGGCAGCGGGCTGCCTGCAGGCTAAGGATCTGCCGGACTTTTATTTGTAGCTGGCCGTTACCATTATATTCATCGGCCACCACCACACCTTCTACCACAACCACAGCATCCGCCCGCAGCAATTCCCGATTTTGCTGGTACAACTCGCCGTACAAGGTAGCCTCAATACGTGCGCTGCGGTCATCAAGAGTCAGTATTGCAATCGTGTCGCCACGTTTGCTCTTAATGACACGAATGTCATGAATCAAGCCACCAACGAGCTGTACGCTTTTTTCTGCCTTGAGATTGTCGATCCGGTTACGAGTGATCAAAGCCAGCTCAGGCAAGAATTCAGCAATCGGATGTCCGGACAAGTACAAGCCCAGGGTTTCTTTTTCTTCCTGCAGGCGGCGTTGTTCGCTGAAGGGCCGGATCATTCTGAAGTTGGCATAGACGTCCTGGGATTCAGGAGCCGGCACAATTTCGCCAAACAGGTCGTGTACACCACTGGCGAATGAGCGACTGTTTTGTTCTGCGGTTTTGACTGCCTCGCTCATGCTGGCAAGCAGCACTGCCCTGTCAGCGCCAAAATTATCAAAGGTACCGGAACGGATCAGGGCTTCAAGAG
>CAIYIP010000203.1 GCA_903926285.1 uncultured Gammaproteobacteria bacterium | reverse complement strand
GTGGTATAACTTCCCAAGGTCTTGCTGATGAGGTCGACCTGGCTGCAATAGCAATGGGCATGCAAGATGCGGTCGCTGGCAGCTTGAAGCTTACCCCAGAGGAAATGGAAACCGTCATGCAGGAATTCGGCGCTGTCATGGCTGCCAAGCAGCAAGCGACCATGCAAGAACAGGCACAATCCGGCATCGATTTTCTGGCTACAAATGCCACAGCAGAAGGCGTAAAAACAACCGCCTCAGGCTTGCAGTATGTTGTATTGACTGAAGGTGCCGATGCCAGCGCACCAATGCCTGCGGCAGCTGATACTGTGAGTGTGCACTATCACGGCACACTTATTGATGGCACTGTATTTGATAGCTCCGTAGAACGTGGCGAACCCATTTCCTTCCCTCTGAACGGCGTGATTCCTGGCTGGACCGAAGGCCTGCAATTAATGAACGTAGGCGACAAATATCGCTTCTTTATCCCTTCAGACCTCGCCTATGGCGAAGCTGGGGCAGGCCCCATCCCACCTAATTCCACACTGATTTTTGAAGTGGAATTGCTGGGTATCGAACCGGCTCCTGCTCAATAAGTGCAAAATAACTGCGAACTAAACCAAATGTAAGATGGCTCTGTTTTAATGGAACAACCCCAACTAAACCAGACGCTTTGTGATTTTATTCGCAATTCGCCAACTCCCTTCCACGCTGTTGCCAATATGGCAAAACAGCTGGAAGGGGCTGGTTTTCTTCGGCTTGATGAAGCAGAAGCCTGGAAACTCCGTGCATCCGGTAAATATTTTGTCACCCGCAACAATTCATCTCTCATCGCTTTCCAGTTAAGTAATACCAATCCTCTCCAACACGGTTTACGCATGGTCGGTTCTCACACTGACAGCCCGTGCCTCAAGGTCAAGCCACAACCTGAATTAACGCGTCTCGGTTATGTGCAGCTCGGTGTAGAGGTTTATGGAGGCGCACTGCTTGGTCCGTGGTTTGATCGCGATCTCTCTATTGCCGGACGCGTCAATTATCTGGACAGTAAGAATGTATTACGAAGTTGCTTGATTGATTTCAAAAAACCGGTGGCCGTCATTCCAAGTCTGGCCATTCATCTCGATAGAGAAGTGAACCAGAAGCGCAGCATCAATCAACAAACTGATTTACCACCGCTCATTTTTCAGCACAAAGGAGATGGGGCTGTAGACTTCCGGGCAATTATTACTGACCAAATCCAACTGCAATATCCACAGGAAGATGTTAAAAATGTACTGGATTTTGAGCTATCGCTCTACGATGTAAATCCGCCTGCGCTGGTTGGATTGAATGAAGAGTTTATTGCTTCCGCACGTCTCGACAACCTGCTTAGTTGCTTTGTTGGCCTCAACAGTCTGCTCGAAAGCGCAGGCCAGGCAGACAAGCTGCTGGTGGTCACGGACCATGAAGAAGTAGGCAGCTCGACTGCAGTGGGAGCTTCCGGCAATTTCCTGACTTCAGTAATCGCCCGCATGAACGAGCAGTTGTATGAAGGCACCAGCGAATCACTGCATCGTTTGCTCAATCGTTCATTTTTCATCTCGGTAGACAATGCTCACGGCATACATCCTAATTTTGCCGACAAACACGACAGCAAGCATGGTCCTTTGCTCAACGCCGGCCCTGTCATCAAGTTCAATGCCAATCAGCGTTATGCTACCAATAGCGAAACCAGTGCTTACTTCCGCTAGCTTTGCGCAGAAGTAGAGGTGCCCGTGCAAAGTTTTGTCGTGCGGAGCGACATGGGCTGCGGCAGTACCATCGGCCCGTTGATAGCAGCTGAATTGGGACTTCCCACGCTTGATATTGGTGTGCCCACTTTTGCCATGCATTCCATTCGTGAACTAGCTGGCAGCAATGACACGCTATTTCTGAAACGAGCCCTGACCCATTTCTTCTCCTCAGCTGACTGAGTCACAACAATTACTACAAGCGTGATGACAGATATGGCAACGTCTGATGCCAGGTTCAAAGCTGACTGCGCCTCCTGTTGTGCGCTTTGCTGTGTTGCACCTGCATTTGATGCAAACCAGGGTTTCGGCTACGACAAAGCTGCGCATATTCCCTGCACTAACCTCCTAGACACTGATCGCTGTGCAATACACGAGAACCTCGCAAAGTGCGGCTTTGTGGGCTGTATGATTTATGACTGTCATGGCGCAGGCCAGTGGGTAACCCAGGTTCTGTTCAAGGGTGCAAGCTGGCGTGATTCACCACAAACAGCACAAGCCATGTTCGCTGCCTTTGCGCGGCAGACGGTTCTGCATGAGCTTATGGTGCTGCTTGCGACAGCATTGCAATACAGTGCCGATCCCATACAGATGCAACTTCTGAACGTAAAACTCCAGGAGATCCAGCTTTTGGCTCTGCCTGATAGCAAGACTATAGAGGTATCAGCAGTAGAAGGAGTCAGACAAGGCACAATGCTGTTACTGAAGTCACTGCAGCAAACCAGCAGCTTTACTGAATTAAAATCGCGCTATCCTGCCTAGAAGCGGTCAGGGCGGATTATCGCAGCAACGCTATTGCTGACAGGAAATGGCGTCTGGTTAAGCAGGCTTGCCAGATAGCCGGCACAAATCGGCGTCCGTGTCAGTCCATGCGAACCATGTGCGACATTAAGAAAAAGCCCTGGCAAAAGTGTCTTTATTCCTGCATCTGGCTTTGTAACTGGGCCCACAATTGGCATCCTGTCGGGAGTTGCACACCGCATTCCGATACGCTGATCAGTGGCTCGCGCGCCCGCCAAAATATTACCGATTTGCGGGGCCATGGCCTGGACAGCCTCAACATGGCCAACCCTGCGAGCTGCGCATGCATCCACGCTCTGATCACCAACAAAGAAACTGCCACCAACACTTTGATACTCACCATTGGATGGCAGAATATAACCCTGGCCACAGAGGACTGTTTGTATTTCACTAGCCTTGTCTGAAGCATAATAGTCCACCTGTCCAAGATTACAGACAAGCGGGTAATGCCTAGTCTGAGTGCAGGCATAAGCATCAGCAGCATTGCAAAGAATCACAGCACTCATTTCGATAAAGTCAGCCGCGTTCGCCGCCTGAAATTCAATTCGCCAGCCAGCCTCAGAGGGTTCAAGCGCCAGAACCTCGACTCCTGTCCGGAGTGTTATACCGGGATGTTGCAGATAGAGCTCGCAAAGCGTACGCGGCGACATCCATCCGGAATCAGGAAGATATAAACCTGGCAGATCCATTATTCTGCCAGCAATTTTCGATGCTTCGCTAGCATCCAGCAGTTGTAGTACCTGCTCCGAATACTCTCCACTTTGTATCAAGGCCTCATAACGTGCCAATAACTTGCTATTAACAGCGAGTTGCAGCATGCCACATTGATCCCACGCAAATTGATGTTCACTGCTCAGCATCCTGTAATGCCGAACGGCATAAAGAAACGCATGGAGATTGAATTGGCGTTGTGTGCTATCAGCTTTAGATGGTCTGTAATGCAGGATACCCTGAGCGTTGCCAGAACCATGCCGCGCTATACTGGCTTCACGTTCCAGAACAACTACTTCCCAGCCGCTTCGTGC
>CAIYIP010000202.1 GCA_903926285.1 uncultured Gammaproteobacteria bacterium | reverse complement strand
GGTTAGTCACGTAACCCGAAAATTCATCCCAGTCCAGTTCAAACGCATCAGGTCTTGCACGGCGGAATTCGCGGTTGTTCCTGACCTCCAGCGAGCCTACGAGATGGAGCCGATCGTCAGTCAGAAAGTCGTCGCCCCAGGCCACAGTGAAGCGAGTGTTCTGACCATCCCGGTTAAATTCGTTCACGCCGCCCCGGGCAGTGACCTTGAGGCCAGTGAACTGGCGGTTGACGATGAAGTTGGTGACTCCGGTTAACGCGCCGGAGCCATAGGCTGCAGACGCACCTCCGGTCACAATGTCGGTACGCTGAATCAACGGACTCGGCAGATAATCCACCGACACCGAGCTGCGGCTGTCGGAAGGTACCACACGCAGGCCATCTAACAGGACCAGGGTGCGCTCGCCGCCCATGCCACGCATGTTGAGCTGGCTCTGCCCGACATCGCCCCCTACACGGCCGGCAATATCATCGGAACTTACGTTGTTGAAGAACTGGGGCAGGTTGGCCAGTTGCTGGGACACCCCTAGCCCGGGTTCGAACATTTGCAGTTCTGCCGCGTCCAGGGTGGTGATCGGCGCGGGGGACTCAAAACCAACGTCGCGCTGGATGCGCGAGCCGGTAACCGTGATCTCCTCAAGTTCATTCTGCGCTGCCATCACGGCACTGGGCGTTATGCTGGCGATCACGGCGGCGAGCGCCGAAACCTTGAAACCACGACACGCGTTTGTTGTTTTGTGCTTATTTGCAGACATCAATTGTTCCCCTTGTCAGTTAAGAGCGGCCAGTCCACACACACCGGCTTATGCCCGATTTCTTGTTGTTAAATTTTGCATATGTGCAGCAGATATTGCCTATACGAATATTGCCTGAACTTCCTCCTGCCTTCGAATGTCAGAAACGCTCTGACGAACTATCCACGACCTGAATCCATGCGGCACCTCAGCCACAGGATTCGCCCACTGTCTCAAATGACAGCACATAAATTCTGGCCGTATCCCGCGTGCCGTTCATCACGCCCTTGACCTGCACTTTGTGTGTCAGCCGGTCCACAAGTTCTTCGTCCTCGTGATCCTGGTCCAGGTTATTCAGCTGGAACGCGAGTTCCCCCAGTGCTTTATGCGCGGACTTCTCAAGCTCCTCGGTATCGGTCTCATCAATGACTCGTACTCGCGCCGGCAGTGATGATCGCGTCAGGCGCCACTGTTCAGGATCACCATCAAAACATCCTACGACGCGCACCATTGCGCTGGGCGGCAAAGGTTCAGGTCCGTTGAGCCCGACCAGCAGTGTGTTGTACATGTCGACCAGCGTCAGCTCGCGCGCGCCGGCCGGAAACTTATTGAAGGCCAGGATATATGCCAGAATGTCGATGTAATCCTGTTCGGGCAACTCACCCTCCTCAATCCCGTCACCCTTCGGCATACGTGTGCTGATGAAGTCAAACAGTGTCGCCAGGTAATCTTCGCGCCATACATCCAGGAACATCGCTGTGTGCAGGGGCGGTGGATTGCCACCGTTCAAGTCGCTGCCGTGGCAACGGCCACTGCAATAATCCTCGTATGCCACATGCCCGCGTGCGGCCTGCGCCTCTGTATAAACTCCGTCGAGCACGGTGCGGACATGTTCCGCGGCCTGCTGCGTATCCTGTGCCTGACTGGCTGCCGTTGTCATCAACAATAACAAGGGCAGGAAAAATAACTGGCACGTTCTCACCACAGTAAATCCCGATGTAATCCGGCCTGGTTCAACCACCACGGTTATTGTTGGGATAGACGGTCTTGACGGTAATATTGTGCTCGACCACCAGTTTCTCCAGCAACTCGACAGCCTCGGCTTGATAGATGGTGGACGAACCACCGATCCTGACGCCTATCGCCCAATCAAGCGGCGTTGCCGGGATCTTGCGCCAGAGACTTTGTGCGCCGAGATCCGCGCCGTTGTCGACCAGTAGCTGGATGCCTTCGACAAAATTCTTGTGTGCAGCGCCGTGCAAGGCCATCACGGAATCGGTGTTCATCGCATTCACGTCGAGACCTGTATCGATCAGCAGCCGCATCGCTGCCGCTGACTGTTCACGGCCACTGAAGTCCTTGATGAAGCCTTGCGCATAACCCACGCCAGCTACGGCCATCAGAGCAGTAGTGCCATCATCGGTAGTGAGAAAGGGATCGGCGCCATGCGCCATTAGTAGTTTCATCACCTCGAGATCGCCGCACCAGGCCGCGCGCAGAAACGGTGTGGCACCCGGTTCTTTCAACCAGGTGGACGCAATCGCATCATGCACTTCGGTTTTGCCGGTGATGCGGGCATTTACGTCGGCGCCCTTGTCTATAAGTGTCTGGATCAATTCGTACATGCCATTCGCATCCGGATTCGGCATCGTACCGATTTCCTGATTGCGCACTTTCACGGCCATATAAAGCGGATTCCAGCCCTTGC
>CAIYIP010000201.1 GCA_903926285.1 uncultured Gammaproteobacteria bacterium | reverse complement strand
GGCCGCGCAGGGCAAGATTGCCGTTTATGTCGGTGCCACCAGATTTTGCGACCATGTAAAGTTCACGGCCGTAGCGACCATAGATCCTGGATTTATTGGCCGATGTTTTGGCCATGGCCTCCTTGCGGTTTTGATAAGCTCTGCCCATTGGGTTACCTGTCTAAAAATATCTATGCTAAAAAGGCTGCGGATTCTACAAGGGATGCCTGCGCCGGAACAGGCTCAAGCACGCCCGGATGTCGCTTTTGATGCGACTGGAATCTCGCCTGATTCTAGTCCGCTTTGCGGCTTGCCACCTGAGGTTTTAAGGAACATCAGTGCTGCAACCGCCATAATGGAGCCCGTGCCCATCACAATCGACAGGACTGGCAATTCCAGCCCGCCCTGCAGCAGGAAGCCCGCGATGATCGGTGACGACACGGAACCGCCCCGCCCAATGCCAACGGTAAAACCAGTACCTGACGCGCGCACGTGAGTCGGAAACACTTCCGCAACAATCGCGTACATACCAACGATGCCTGCATTGATGAAGTAACCGGCAAAGGCAACCAGCGCCGACAGTACGAACAGGTCCTCCGTGGTCTGGCCGAATAGCGCTGTGGTGAGCCATGAACCAACAAACATGAATAGCGTCAATTTCTTCAGTTCAATTTTACGCGACAGAAAACCGAAGGTCAGCGCGCCTATGGCGCCGCCCAAGCTGGCCCAGGTCAGCACTCCACCCGCAGAAGAGGGCGAGAAGCCCATATCGACTACCAGCTTGGGTACCCACTTTAGAATGAAATAAAACGTGACGATGTGAAGGAAATACGCAGTAGTGACGAGCAGCGTGATCGGCAACATACGCTTGCTGAAAATATCGACGAAGGCTTTACTCTTGGGTTCGTCGCGCAAGTCGGGCAATACCGACAATGCCGCATGACCAAGCCGGCCCATCGTGGCATTGATGCGCTCAAGTACATTGACTGGACGTTTGCGCATGAGCCAGTGGACGGATTCAGGCATCATGAAAAATACCACAGGGATCATCACCGCAGTCATGGCACTGCCGAAATAGAACACAACGCGCCAGTCCATGGTTTTGAGCAACTGGCTCACGACCAACCCCCCAACGACGCCACCAATCGGATAACCGGCAGCCATGATGGCAATTGCCATGGGTCTGCTGCGTACGTTCGAAAATTCGGCGGCCATTGCATTGATCGACGCGAGCATGCCGCCGATACCAAGACCTGTGACGATGCGCCAGAACGACAACACGACGAGACTGTCGGTGGTGGTTACCATGTACATTCCAAGGGTCATCATCAACAGGCATCCGAGAATGGTGGGACGACGCCCGATCTGATCGGCAACCCCGCCTAGCAAAAGTGAGCCAGCCGCCATGCCCCAGAGTTCCATCGACAGGATGAAACCAAGGCCGGCCATCGTGGTATTCCACTCGACGGCAATGCCTGGCGAGGCGAAACTGATGGCCATGACATCGAAGCCATCGAGTGCGTTCAGTGCAACGGTGATGGCAATAACTACGAACTGCAGACGGGCCATGTTTGCTTGATTGAGCAGCTCGCGTGGATCGGTATACATCGGCTTTCCCTTTTCAGTATTTTTATTATAAGAATATTTTTGTTTTGTAGCGCCCTGCCTGTACTCGTTCTTTTTGCCATCCACTAAGTCGGTTAGTGGCTCCAGCGTAATTTATTCCTGCAAACTCTTCGATACAACCTCATATACATCTTTTGACAGGTTTTCTACCGCCATGACCCTGCGCAATTGCGTTTTCATCAACTCCTGCCGGCCGCTGCTGTATTTACGCCAGCGTGTGAGAGGTGTCAGTTGTCGGGAGGCAATCTGGGGATTGAGTGTATTGAGCTGAATTACATAGTCGGCCAGGAACGCGTAGCCATCGCCGCTGAGTGCATGGAAACCAACTGCGTTGCTGTTACAGAACGCGCCGATTACCGAACGCACCTTGTTCGGGTTGCGGATATCGAAGGCTTCGTGTGCGATTAGCGACTTCTCTATAGTCAAATTGTTTGGCACGGGGGCGGCACATTGCAGCGCGAGCCATTGTTCGACAACAAGTGCCTCGTGTTGCCATTTTGCATAGAAGCTTGCTAGCAGTTCTTCCCTGATCTTACTGGACGCAGGTGAAGGATTATTGACGAAGGCACGCAAGGCGGCACTTTCATCAGTCATGTTGTTGGCGTTGATGAATTGGGTGCGGGCACTATTGAACCACTTCTGCTCTTCAAGCAGCATCAGATAGTTGAGTGCGGTATTTTTCAGCGAGCGCGCAGCAACTGGTGTGGATTCATACACATAGTGCGCTGAACTTTGATTCTGCAGATACACTTTCTCAAACAAGTCGCGCAATTCGAAAGCGAGATGTTTGCGCACATGTTCACGCACGTGATGGATGCCATCTACTTCAACAATCGTCGCGAGTTCCGCTATATAGGCTTCCGACGGCAACAGCAATAGGTTGGCGACCATGGCCTTGTCGAGTGAAGCATCTGCAAGGCTGGCGTCGAGCACTGTTCTGAACGCGGCAACCAGGCGTGGATCAACAGTAATCTCTTTGTGGGTACGCCAGGCTGCCAGCCCTTCATTGATCACTTCCAGTGCAAGCTGCTGCCCTGCTTCCCAGCGCACGAAACCATCTGTATCGTGGCTCATGAGGAACATCAATTCGTCGCGGTTATAGTCCATGCGGAGTTTGATCGGCGCGGAGAAACCGCGCAGCAAGGCTGGTACCGGTGGTTCTGGAACATTATAAAAAGTGAAGTCCTGCTCGGCTTCAGTCACCCACAGCACCTTGCTGGTTAGGGCTTTGTCGGTTGCTGCAAGTTGTAATGACAGTTGCTTGCCCTTGCTGTCGAGCAGACCCATGCTCAGCGGAATAAAGAATGGTTGCTTGGTGGGCTGGCGTGGTGTCGGCGGACAGGTCTGCTTAACGGTGAGTGTGAATGTACGTGCATCGGCGTCATACTTCCTGCTGATATCCAGATGTGGCGTACCGGCCTGTGTATACCAGCGACGGAATTGTGTTAGGTCGATCTTGCTGACTTCTTCCATCGTGCTGACAAAATCTTCAGTGGTGACAGCCTTGCCATCGAAACGCGAGAAGTACAGGTCGGTGCCTTTCCTGAATAACTCAGGTCCGAGCAGGTTGGCAATCATGCGGACGACTTCCGAACCTTTCTCGTAGATCGTTACGGTATAGAAATTGGAAATTTCCATATACGACTCGGGACGTACGGAATGCGCCATTGGCCCGGCGTCTTCCGCAAACTGCACAGTGCGCAGAAAACTCACATCTTCAATACGATTGACCGCACGCGAGCCCATGTCGGCAGAGAACTCGGCATCGCGGAAAACGGTGAAGCCTTCCTTGAGGCTTAATTGAAACCAGTCCCGGCACGTTACGCGATTGCCCGACCAGTTGTGGAAATATTCGTGCGCCACAATTGCTTCAATACGCTGGAAGGCCATGTCGTTGGACGTTTCGGGCTTTGCAAGCACACACGAGGAATTGAAAATATTGAGGCCCTTGTTTTCCATCGCACCCATGTTGAAATCG
>CAIYIP010000200.1 GCA_903926285.1 uncultured Gammaproteobacteria bacterium | reverse complement strand
GTATGGTTTGCAAGCTTTTCTGTACCAGATTGGTCGATGGTGTTTTTGTGAATTCCTGACGTTCAGATCACCAACTCTTCCGCTTTTAATCCACAATTCCCGCCCTCGAATATCTCCGGTCCCCGTTCTGTTTACCCAGCCCGTGCTATAACATGGGCCCCGCACCAATAACAATTTAAACTACGCAAATTCGGAGGGAGTTCGCCCATGTCACGCGCAATTAACCAATTTTGTCGGCACGCTTTGGTGCCCCTGATGTTGTCCCTGTCCGCCCTAGTCATGGCGCAAGGAACACCCCCGCTGGGTGAAGGTCCGTTTGTCTTTCAGACCGCCCAGGTAAAGATACAGGTAGAGGTTGTAGCAAGGGGCATGGAACATCCCTGGAGTCTTGCATTCTTACCGAGCGGCGACATGCTGGTGACTGAACGAGCAGGGAATCTGCGTGTCATACACAATGGTGTGCTCAATCCAGAAAGCATTGCCGGTGTTCCAGACGTCTATGTCGAACGTTTATTGGGCTTCATGGAAGTGATACCGCATCCTGATTTTGCCCAAAACCGTACGTTGTACCTGACCTACCACAAAAAAATCACCGAAGAACCGAAGGCCATTGCCACCGTGCTAGCGAGTGCTATTTTCGATGGCACGAAGTTGACTGACGTGAAGGAGCTGCTGGTAGGTGACAGCTGGGATGGCGCCGGCGGCGCTGGTGCACGTCTCGCTTTTGGCAGCGATGGCAAGTTGTATATGAGCCTCGGCGCCTCGCGTGACGATTCAGCCCAGCAACCTGGCCTCCTGCGCGGCAAAATCCTGCGCCTGAACGACGACGGCAGTGTGCCCTCCGATAATCCCTTCGTCGGCAAGGAAGGTTTCCGACCTGAGATATTCTCGTGGGGGCATCGCAATATATCAGGGCTCGCCGTCAATCCTGCTACAGGTGCACTGTGGGCCTCGGAATATGGCCCCAATGGTGGTGATGAAGTGAACATCATCAGCGCTGGCAAAAATTACGGCTGGCCGCTGGTCAGTTTTGGCCGCGACTATCCCGGCCCCTTCATCTCGCCTGTACCTTATAAAGAAGGCATGGAAAATCCGGTTGCCACTTTTATCCCCGGCATCTCCCCCTCGGGCCTCGCGTTTTATACCGGCACTGATTTTCCCATCTGGACCACCAGTGCCTTTCTCGGTGCAACCCGTGTCGGCCAGATCGGCGGCACCGGTAAAATGGTCAGGATATTCTTCGATGAAAACGGCAACGAACGCCAGCGCGAAGATTTGCTGGTAGATCTGCATCAGCGCATCCGCGACATCAGGATGGGCCCCGATGGTCTGATGTACATGCTGACTGAAGAACAGGATGGCGCCTTGCTTGTGATCAAGCCTGTCAACGAATAAGCCTTGGTCAAAACGTCGATTTTCGAAGCCGATCATTGGCTTGCAAGTCACTAGGTTGATTGGCTGATTGATAACAAATCAAAAAACTCCTGCTCCTCGCGGATCAGGAGTTTTTTTATGGAAACAAGGAAGCGATAAATTGAGGCGGTTTCGGTTTTCCGCAATTTCTGTCAGGTTCACGCTCCCTTTTGATGACCACATTCAGCACCAAAAGGTGCAGACTGGGCAAAACCTGATTTGTTTTGGTGCATCGCAAGCGTAGTCTGGGGCACAAGTTGGTGGACAATATCTGTTATGCGATAAATGAGATTCTCTGATTATCGCTGATGCGCTGGCTGAGATACTGTGAGCCGCCCGACTAACCCGGCTGCAACAGGTAGCTATGGCTGCTGGAATTACCCATCGCAAGATCAGGATCGTTCATGTCTTCTTCTGCAAGCTCCACGTTACTTGCAGTAGTGTTCCATACATTGCGTTGATGCGACTCGCGCTCATGTTCGGAGTAGTTACCGTTACTGCTTTTTGGGCTGGCATCCTGCCTGTTTTTATTCATCGGGTTGGTATTTTCCATTATATAAACGTCCTCTATAAAGCAGTCGCTCTCTCGACTGGTCAACTCCACTATCGGTGCAACTCCACTATCCGTGCAACTGGCTTATCCAACCAGGCTTGGCCACCCAGCCTGTTCAATCAGGAAATTGGTATCGCAGTTTTGACCAGGAAATCTGCAAGACATTTATGGCACTCACAACTGCTGACACCAAAAACATTCAGGAATGTGTGCCATAAAGACTTGGATGGACTTGTGCTGCAAAAGTTCCGGGGACGTGCAAACAGTGCCGGGTATTTTTCCAGCGGTTCGGGAAACGTCGGCACAGACAAAGCGAGGAACAAGATTGGTATAGTTTTGAATCAAGGCATCGCGTGGTAAAGACTGGCTCGTGTTTGCAGAATTTTATGTGATGATATTTTGAGGAGTTGTCTTCAACTGCCTAAAATTGTTCCGACAATCAAAAACTCTTCCCGACCTTCGGCGACTGCAGCAGGCAAGATGCTGTCCAGGCCCTTAGGCTGCACAGTTCCTGCCAGAATTAGTCGCATGTTTGCAGATTGAATACCACAAGGCACTGGTTTACCCTGCGCCTTCATTTAACCTTCCAGGGAACTCACCCATGCGTATTACACAACTGCTCGCTTTGGCCGGATTCAGCCTTCTCATGACTGGCACTGCCCAGGCACAGGACTAT
>CAIYIP010000199.1 GCA_903926285.1 uncultured Gammaproteobacteria bacterium | reverse complement strand
GATCGTGCCCTTGCCAATACCCGCGCGCACAGCAACACCTTCGAGCTTGGTGGCGGTAAAACCCTTGCTGGTGAATTCTTCGAGCGCTGCCTCGATAATAGCAACCCGCCGCGCTTCCTTTTGCTGCATGCGTTTACTAGGGGTGGCTGTGTTTGCTTCCGCGGTCATAGTCGTGATATCAAAGTGCCTAGCCAAGCATCATAAAGCTGACTGACCGGTCGGTCAATGTTGTAACTGGAGGCTGTTTAAGCTGAAACCAGTGCGCTTCACTTCACTGCGCCTTGAGATGTAACGCGAGAAAACGTAGCACTTTTACCCAGGCATCATCACTTGCTTCCTGGTTATACCTTTCCGGCATCGGGAAATTCTGAAAGGCATGTCCTGCACCATCATATTGATGGAATTCATGGTTGATGCCAGCCGCCTTCAGTGCTGCGCTGTAGCCCGCGACATCGACTGGTGAGGGATTTGTATCGTTGTTGCCATAGAAGCCGATCACAGGACAGCTGATGTGCGGCGTCAGTTCGATAGGCGGCACGTTGCCCGCACCAAGCGCTTTTTTGATATTGCCGCCATAAAACGTGGCGAGTGCAGCAACGTTGCGGATATGGCAGGCCGCTAGCCAGGCCACTCTGCCGCCCCAGCAATGCCCGACTATCGCGATGCGTGCCAGGTTAACCTGGGGCTGCGCTTGCAACACTTCCATACCTGCCTGCATGTCGGCAACAATCCAGTCGTCCTTGCTCTCTTCGCGTTTTTGCTCGATCGGCGCATCCTTGGGCCACCAGTGAAAAATAAACGGTACTGCGACGATGTAGCCGTTGTCGGCAAAACGCTGAGCAGTGGTGAGCGTGAACGGATCATTTTGAAGGCCTGTGTGGCCCATCGGGATATGCTGCGCCATCAGGATGCCGGGATGTGGACCTGGTCCTTCGGGCCTGAAGATAAAAACTTCCATCGGACTGTTGAGGACTTTGGTGGTGATAACTTCGTACGAGTGCATTAGAGCTCCGTTGTATATCGCGTGATATTCCTTGTCTGGATTATGCCTTGTTTTGTTCGGGGCTCGAATAGAAGTATTTAAGTTTTTGCGCGCAGGTCGCAAGGACAGGAACGCTTTGTGCGACTAAAGATGGCACAAGTAATAACGCTCAGAGTATGTCGCGACGACTCACTTGATTGAGTAATGGCTCTTTATCGAGAATCCGCTGCAAATTTTCGACGAAGATCGCTTCACTGCGGGCGCGCATGCCGGTACCGGCGTTCGAAGTATGCGGCGTGAGCAGCACGCGTGGATGCTGCCATACCCATGATTCTGCGTCCGGTGGCTCGCGATTGAATACGTCAAGAATTGCATATTCTGGCTTGCCTGCATCGAGTGCTTTTTGCAGATACGCTTCAACCACAAGATCACCGCGTGCAATGTTGACGAGCACTGACTTTTCTTTCATCGCCTGCAGAAAACTGTTGTTCACCATGTCGCGGGTATCGGCATTGGAGGCACAAGCCAGTACGACTATATCTGCGCTTGGGAGCTCCTGCGCGAGTTGCTGCTGATCGACGACTTTATCAGCGAGACCTGCATCATCTTTGCTGCGCCGCACGGCCGTGATGGTCGCACCAAAGGCTTTTGCACGCTGGGCAATGGCCTGGCCGATATGGCCGAAGCCAACGATAAGCCAATGGGTGCCCTGGATTTCGCGAAAAGGCCGGTGTTTCCACATCTTTTGCTGCTGTTTAGTGTGGAAGTCCTGTGTGTTCTGAAAATACGCGAGCACTTGTCCAAGCACAAATTCAGCAATTGCTATGGCCTGCGCATGATTGTTGGTGACAACCACCCCTTTTTCGACGAGTTCAAGATAAGGCAACTTGTCGAGGCCGGTGTTGATTGTGTGCAACCACTTGATGGAAGGTGACTGCAGCATGAGCTCGAAATAGTCTTTCAACCTTGGCGAAAAATACAGCTCGGTGTGGACCCAGAAATATGCCGGGCGGATGTCGTTGATGCTGACTTCGCGGCCCTTGAATGTGATACGGCCTGCTTCATCGTACAGAGCTACTTCGAGATCAGGGGCAACTGCTGTGATTCTGGCTTGCAGGCGGTCGTACGAGGGTTTGAAATAGAGTGCTGTAGGCATTTCTCGAATTACTCATTTATGGGTCTGCCGCCAGTACAGCGCTGGCGGGAACGCGTGAATATGGAACTGCCAGCAACCACATCAAGGAATGATAAACGTGTAATCCAGCGTATAAAAAGGCCTGTCTACCCCCCTCGCCTGCATCTCCTCGGGTTTGTCGTGTTTGACGATATCAACACGGAAATCCTTCACCGAAAAGATGGTGTCGGAGTTTACATAGGGTGAATGATTGAAATACATCATTGTAGTGAAATCGGGATGGCCTTCTGCACGCACGATGTAGTGGATGTGTGAAGCGCGGTAGCCGTGGCGACCGAGTTGCTGGAGCATGGAACCCGTCGGTCCAGAAGTCGGCACGGGATAATCGCCAGGCACTACGGTTTCAAAATTGAGCTCACCATTCGCACTTGAATGGAAGCGCGCATAGAAATTCCACTCGGGCAGATTCTCGCGCTGCACAAAATAATTGCCTTCGCCATTCGGCTGCCACACATCAACAATCGCATTCGCCAGCGGCTTGCCGTTTTTGTCCTGGAACTTGTGGGTAATGAACAAGGGTTTGCCGTTCGCGTCTTCGCCAATCTTCGCGCCATTTGGACGTTCGGGCAGGCCACCGATAAACAGCGGGCCTTCGACATTCATTTCAGTTGTGCCGTGGTTCGGCGCATCTTCGAGCAGGATGGAGACTTCGGAGATGCCGAGGCAGTCAGTCATCAGATGGATTTCACCCATCGGAAAATCGTGGTTGGGTTGTGCGAGTTTGAACAGGAACTGGCGGCCGATATCGAGCTCTGCAGTAGTCAGGCTTACTTCCTTTTGGAAGGCGTGCAGGTGTTTGATGAGACTTGTATAGATCTCATGCAGGCGCGGGTTGGTCTTGCCCTTGTCGCCGTGATTGATTACTGCTTCGGTAATGTTTTCCAGAGTAATGCCAGACATCGTAAGCCCCCATAGCTGATATTGTAGTTAGGCAGCATGATACCGCTTGGCCGAAAATTATCCAGCCGGGTGATAGCGCGAGTTATTGCTGCGGAAATTTGGCTGACCCTGCCCGACTGGAAATACTTGAAGACTCTGTAGCCTGCAGCTCAAAGGCAACCTTTATCTGTTAGCGCAACGATTACCTTTGCAGCATCGTCCGGGTTGATCAGTGAGGCGCATAGATTGACCGCCAGCGGCTGGGCTACAGATTTGAAGCGCAGGAGCTCCAGCGCTTTTGTGCTGCCCTCGCAGATGTCGGCCACCACGAGAGGACTCAAGGCGCCCACCTGGGGCAACAGCGTAAAGTCGCAGAGTGGATGCAAGGCATTGAGCAATTTTGGTCCTACGAATTGTGGGGCAAGATGCGCGGGGTCAACCTTTTGCATCAGAGTCATCACGGTATGCAGGAGGAAAGGCAGAATCACGCAGCCCTGCCGAAACACACAGACCGCGTTATGTACATTGGTGCGCGCTTCGAGTTTACCATAGCGTTCCTGTATCCACACTTCATGACCAAAGGCACAGCTGCCGGCAAAGTCGAACGCGAGAGCCTGGTCAAAAACCAGTAAGTCGGCATCGAGCCAGATAACCTGCTCGAAGCCTTCGTCG
>CAIYIP010000198.1 GCA_903926285.1 uncultured Gammaproteobacteria bacterium | reverse complement strand
CATTGGTCATTTCGTCGTTCAACTGCAGGCCCAGCTTGTTGAGCATGTCGTTGAGACTTTGCTGGCGGTAAATCAGGCTTTCGGCATCAGCCAGCAACACCTGGCGCTGCGGCAGGCCACCAGGATTGGCAGATACATCCTGCAAGGAATTGAAAAAAGTCTGCAGCGAGCCGCTGATGTTGTTCGTAGAATCCGCCATGAGGTCATTGAGGCGGTTACTGTAGCCGACAAAACTCTCATACCGGCTGTGGCTGGACGTAAAGGTTTGTAGCTGATTGTTCAGAAATCCATCAGAGGCGCGATTGATACCGCCGATGGTTGCGCCCTGCCCTACATAACCAAAACCATAACGCTGGGCTTCAAGTGTCACCATGTTAACGGTTTGGCGGCTGTAGCCTTCCGTATTTGCGTTCGCGATGTTGTGGCCGGTCGTACCCAGCATCTGCTGGATATTAACTAGCGACCTGGCACCCAGATTTAACAAGTCTGTCATGGCGCATTACCTGCATCACGACCTGCATCACGAACTACAGGGTCCATCAGATCAGTGCGCACGGCAGGAGCTTCAGACTCAAAGCCCTGCGCCATCGCCATCTGGCGCGAGATCAGATCGGCAAGACCGAGGCCGCCCTTGCGCGACATATCAAGTGACAATTGCTGATCAAACATTTCCTGGTAGTTCTCAAGTTCGTTGCTGGCAAACATGCCGTCTTTCGGCAGCGTGTTGCGCATGGCCTTCATCATCATCGACACAAATACTGACTCAAACTGCTTGGCGACTTCACCAAGAGCCGCGGAAGGATCTGCCTTGCTCTGCGTTTTAAGGCGGCCGAGGCTCGCAAGATCGTTGTAGACAAAACTTTGCCCTGTATCGGTTGCTGATGCATTCATGGCCTTACCCTTAAATGATTATCAGCTGGGCACGCAAGGCCCCAACCTGTTGCAGTGCTTCGAGGATGGCAACGAGATCGCTGGGCGAAGCACCCACCTGGTTTACTGCACGCACGAGTTCATCCAGCGATACGCCTGGCTCGAACAAAAACATGCGGCCCTCCTCTTCATCCACGGCGACTGAAGAATCTGGCACTACTACCGTTTCGCCTTCAGAAAACGGCGCTGGTTGACTGACACCATAATTTTCGGCAATCGTGACGGTCAGGTTGCCATGGGAAACCGCCGCTGCATCAACCAGCACGTGTGAACCTATTACGACCGTGCCAGTCCTGGAATTAACTATTATTTTTGCCGCTGCATCACCCGGATCAATTTCAAGATTTTCCAGCGCAGACATAAAGGCAACTTTCTGGTTGGTGTCGACAGGTGCCTGGACCTGAACTGAGGAACCATCCAGCGCATAAGCAGTGCCCTCGCCGAACACGCGGTTGATCTCTTCGCTAAGATGCTGTGCCGTGGTGAAATCGGACTGGTTAAGGTTAAGCGTCAGCAAAGGCTGCGCATCGGCAAACGAAGTCAGCACTTCGCGCTCGACTGAAGCACCATTGGGAATCCGGCCACTACTCGGAATATTGACCGTAATACTTGAGCCATCAGCACCTTCCACACCGAGGCCACCCACGACGAGGTTACCCTGGGCCAGCGCATAGATTGTGCCGTCAGCACCCTTCAGTGGTGTCATCAACAATGACCCACCACGGAGGCTGGCGGAATTACCAATCGACGAGACTGTGACATCAATGGTCTGGCCGGGCTTGGCAAAGGCCGGCAAGTCTGCATGCACAATAACAGCGGCGACGTTTTTGAGTTGTGGATTGATATTGTCTGGAATCACTACGCCAAGTTGGGCCAGCATGCTTTTCATGCTCTGCACAGTGAACTGGGTTTGTGTGGTCTGGTCACCGCTGCCGGGCAAGCCGACAACGAGGCCGTAGCCAACAAGCTGGTTGCTGCGCACACCCGCAATTGACACCATGTCCTTGATACGTTCGGCATAACTCACGCTGCCGATACATAAGAAGCCCAGGAGCAGGACGCTACGCATTAATGTTGTTCTTTGCATGGATAAGCTCCGCCTACAGGCAAGTGTTGTTAGAAAGGCCACAATGGGCTGAATAATACGCGTGCCGCCCAACCCACCACATTGGCGTTTTCGGTTGGACCGGTACCGCTGTAGGAAATATGGGCATCCGCCACCAGGGTAGAAAAGATGGTGTTGTCAGAACGGATGTCACGTGTGCGGACGATGCCGCGCAGTTTGATGAATTCCTTGCCTTGGTTGATCTGCATCCATTTTTCACCTTCGATCAATAGTTGCCCTCCGGGCAGCACTGCCCTCACGGTCACTGCGATGCTGGCGTTGAGACTGTTGCTTTGGCTGCTGCCACTCTCGCCGTTGAAGGTGTTGCCGGAACTGAGATCAACAACAAGATTGGGGCGTGCGCTGCCACCAAACGTGGGCGGATCAACACTAATGGCCGTGGATTTGTTGAGACTGGTATCGGCGCTTTTCTGGGCTGAATTCTGTTCGATGAGCTTGACCGTAACGATGTCGCCTATCCGGTGGGCCTTGATATCCTCGAACAGCGCCACGTCGTTGTCGGCCTGGTAGATACTGCCATTTTGGGTAGGTGGCAGTACCGGCAAGTTGATGTAATCGATGAATTCTTCTTCTGCAGCGTTTTGCGGAAGACTAACGCAGCCCTGCAGCATGCAGACGCTGAGCAGCATAAACAGGCTAATAAAAATGTTATGCGCCGGCATGACTATGCTCCTACAGATTATTGTTAACGAATTGCAGCATCTGGTCGCTGGTGGAAATGGCTTTCGAATTCATTTCGTAGGCACGCTGGGTTTCAATCATGCTCACGAGTTCTTCCACCACATTCACGTTGGAGCCTTCGACGTAACCCTGCATCAGCGTACCAAGACCATTCTGTCCGGGAGTGCCGGTCTGCGGCGAACCACTTGCGCTTGATTCGAGATACAGATTGCCGCCAGTAGGTTGCAGGCCAGCCGGGTTTATAAAATCGACCAGCTGCAATGCTCCGACCTGGGTGCTGCCGGCACTGCCTGCGGTGCTTACTGATACGGTACCATCGGTGCCGATCGTGATTGACTGTGCATCATCCGGAATCGTGATTGCAGGCTGTACCGCATAACCATTCGAGTTGACAAGCTGGCCCTGGTTATCGACCTGTAGCGCACCATCACGCGTATACCCAAGCGAACCATCGGGCATCAAGATCTGTATAAAGCCCTGGCCGTCGATACCAACATCAAGTGGGTTTTCTGTCTGCGCCATCGCGCCCTGACTGAACAGTTTCTCCGTAGCAACAGTTCTCACACCAGTACCTATCATCAGGCCAGTGGGATAAAGCGTATCCTGCGAAGACTGGGCACCAGGCTGGCGCTGGTTCTGGTACAACAGGTCGGCAAACACGGCGCGGCTGCGCTTGTAGCCGGAAGTGCTCGCGTTGGCGAGGTTGTTCGAAATAACCGACATCTTGGTTTGCTGCGCATCCAGGCCGGTTTTTGCTATCCACAATGATTGATTCACGGTGTTCTCCAGTTATCAGTTGAGCCTTAACAGGCTGGCTAGTGAGGCGGAATTTTCATCAGACGATTGGACCAGTTTGATTTGGGCTTCGAACTGGCGCGACAGATCTATCATTTTCAGCATTTCTGCTACGGCATTGACGTTGCTGCTTTCCAGACTGCTCGTCTGCAATTCGACAGATGCGTCAGGTGGCGCTATTAATTCTTCGCCATCAACACTGCGCAGGCGCATGATGCCGTCGTCGCCGCGCTCAATGGTTTGGGGATCTGGATTCACAAGCTTGATACGGTCAACTACCGCCATCGCATTGGGTCCCTGCCCGACGGGCTGGATGGAAATAGTGCCATCGGCTGCGATATCGACAGAGGTAAAGGGTGGCAAGGCGATTGGGCCGTTGTTACCCAGGATGGGGTGGCCAACACCGTTGGTCATCACACCAAAGGAATCAATCTTGAGATCGCCGCGACGGCTGTAGCCTTCGCCGCCTTCCTCAGTCTCGATTGCCAGCCAGCCTTCACCGTTGACCGCAACGTCCAGGCTTCTGCCGGTCGCGCGAATCATGCCAGGCGAAAAATCAACTGCGCCGATCAGCTCATAATCCTCACCAACAGCCTGCACATGCGCTAGCTCGGCCTGGAAGCCATCGGTGCTTGCGTTGGCCAGATTGTTGGCATTGACGGCCTGCGCCTTCATTACCTGCCTGGCCCCGTGCATTACTGTCAGAAACAGATCACTCATAAACTTCTCGGCGTATTACTTCTGGTCGCATTATTAGCGCAGGTTAATCACGGTCTGCGTTATGGTATCTTCGGTCTGGATCACTTTTGCATTGGCCTGGAAATTACGCTGCGCCACGATCATGTCGACGAGCTGCTGCGTTACTTCAACGTTGGAATCCTCAAGCGCGCCGGACAGTACTTGACCAAGGCCTCCTGAACCTGGGCCGCTGATTGCAGGCTGGCCGGACGCAAAGGTTTCAGCCCAGGCAGTGCTGCCAAGCGGCTGCAGGCCAGCAGTATTGGAAAAGTTGGCGAGTGCAATCTGGCCCAGCGCCCTGGACTGGCCGTTGGTGAAGCGGGCAAACACAATGCCGCCATCACCGACTTCCACCCCCCTGAGCTGGCCAGTGGTGTAACCGTCTTGATTGATATTGTTTACGCTGAATTCGTTACCAAATTGCGACAATTTCGAGAAATCCAGCTTCAGTGTCTGTGCTGCGGCGCCGTTTTCAGCGCCGTTCTTGTCGAGTGGTGCCCAGTCGGTAATTTCGACTTCAAGAGGCAGTGAATCGACATCAATTTTGCCTGAAGTATCAAACTGCACTGCATCTGGTCCACTCACTGATACGCCATCAATCAGCGTATACACGTTCCATTGATTCTGATCTTCACCCTTCACGAAATACATGCTTTGCACATGAGAATTTCCAAGGCTGTCGTATATCGTCACGGAGGTACTTGCGTTGAACATATCAGGATCTGGTGACGTGGGGGGATCCGCAAACGCATCAAAGCCGTCGGCTGGCCATTCCGTGGTGGGTACCACTTGCCGGGAGTCGAGGTTGGCAAGCAGTTCAACATTTGTAGTGGTTTTCGGCTGGATCAATGAGGTATTGATTTTAAGTTCACCCATTTCACCTGTTACAGCACCCGTTTCGGTAGTGTTGAACACCATGAGTTTATTGCCGCTCGAATTCACCACATTGCCATTGCGGTCGACCTGGAAATTGCCCGCTCTGCTGTATACGTTTGTACCGTTATCGCTTAATACGAAGAAGCCACTGCCATTGATCGCCATATCCAGCACGTTGTCGGTGTAGCTGATGTTGCCCTGCGTGAATGATTGATTGACGCCCACTACTGCAACGCCCTTGCCTGCGGAATTACCTGAAGAGCCGAGCAGACTGGAGGTGAATACGTCGGCAAATTCGCCGCGTGAGGTTTTAAAACCGGTGGTGCCCGCGTTGGCGATGTTATTGCCGATAATGCCGAGGGCTACACTCGAGGCCTTAATGCCGGAAACCGCTGTATCAAATGACATGAGTTGCTCCTGTTGTTAACGAATGTTGTTAGCGCTTGTGTTAGCGATACTGCGAAATATTGGCAAGATTGACGCGAGTCTTGTTGTCGAGCTCCAGCTGGATCTGGTTGTTGCGCTCCAGGGTGACACTTTCCACCGTGTTGTAGAGCTGTACCGGCAAGGCCAGATGTTTACCATTGACCAACGCTGTTGCTGTGATGGAGTACTCACCCGGAGCCTGCGCTTCATCGAGTTCGTTGGTGCCATCCCAGTTGAAGGCATAATCACCTGCATGGAAGTTCTGGGTGCTCAGTGTTTTGACGAGTTTGCCGTAGTTGTCGCGCACCTGGATGTTCAGCCCATCGGCGAATTCGGGAATTTCCGTCATGCCGCCGAGTGGCTGGTCTTCTTGCAGCCAGGCGGTATTGGTTTCAGTAAGCACCTGTCGCCCAACCAGACCTGCTGCCTGCATTGCCTGCGTGCTGCTCATGCTGGTCGCGACGCTGTCAAAGGACATGCCGAGCTTGTCGATACCATTCACCATGCTGAACTGGGCGATCTGGGCAAGAAAGGCGCCGTTGTCAGTGGGATTGTTGGGATCCTGGTTTTTCATTTGTGCAACGAGGAGTTTCATAAAATCGTCCTGGCCAAGCTCCTTCGAATTTTTCTTGGTCGCGGGTGCTGTGGTCGGGTTCAACAATTGTTCAATGTTCATGTAGTCGCTTCCTCAAGAGCGGTATCAGGCTTAATTGCCCAGTGACAAAGTGCGTAGCATCAGATCCTTGGAGGTGTTCATCACTTCCACGTTCGACTGATAGCTGCGGGAGGCCTCTATCATGTTGGTCATTTCTTCAACCATGTTGACATTCGAGAGGTAGATGTAGCCGTCGTCGTCGGCAAGTGGATGCTCGGGCATATGTTGTTTATTAATGGTGGCCAGGCTTTTGATTTCACTTTTCACCTGGACGCCTGTCGTATCACCTAGCATGCCTGCAGCAAGCAACGGCGCAAATACTGGGCGCTGGGCGCGATAGGCTTCGGCTTCACTGCCACTGACTACCTGCGAGTTCGCCATGTTCTGCGCGATCATGTCGAGGTGGCGGCTGTGCGCATTCAAGGCGGTGCCGGTGATCTGATAGATATTGGAAATACCCATGCTTATTCTCCTTTTATGGCCAGCCGCAAGGTGCGGAAGGTGCCATTCAAAAATTGCAGACTGCTCTGGTAGCGCACGGCGTTATCGGAAAACGCGGCCTGTTCGACTTCTGCTTCGACTGAATTGCCATCTCTGCTGAGTTTGGTCGGAATGCGGTACAACGTGTCGCCAAATTCATCCTGCTTGCTGGCACCCAGATGTGATTCATCACTGACTGCCATCTTTAAACGTGAACCTGCAGCGGCGTCGTCCAGTGCAGTCTTGAAATCAAAATCCTTCGCCAGGTAGTTGGGTGTCTGTGAATTCGCAATGTTGTTGGCAAGAACGGAACTGCGCAAAGACCTGAAAATCAAGGCTTGTTGAGATATTCCTAGTGCGTCGTCTATTCTGCTCATCATTTTTCCCTCGCAAGGAAGCGTTGCATGAGCTTGAGCAAGCACCATGCCAATTTATGTTTTTGCGGCAAAAAAACCGCTGATACAATTTTCTCAAGCGACAAATGCTGCTGGAAATCGCAAGACTTCATGGAGTGATTGCGCAAACTGGAACAACTGTTTTTTAGAGCGCAAGCCTGCAGGATATCTGCGTTTTCAGCCAAAACTTGCCATCACTGCGCCCTGCTGCTGCAAGCATTTTCTTAAGCCTTGGCTGACGCGTGCCAATAAGAGCCAGCTGTTATCGCAAAGGCAGAACATAGTCTTAACAACGTCAAGTTTTTTGCTAAAGTTTTGCCGCGAGGTGACGTTAATACTTGCAGCGCTGCATCGACCTGCGGCAAATCCTGGTATTAAAAGCGGCACAATTTGCCGCTTTTGCATCACTGACATCGTTAGCCTGAAATATAGTCGCCTTTTCTGGAACTCCTTTTCCTGAATTGCACTGCAAGTGCCCTGGACCCCACCCACATCTGGCATAGCGCTTGCATTAACCCTTAAAGAGTACGTCCAAACCGCAAAGTTGCAGAATAAACGCCAAATTTTTGGCTGGTTTCTCTCTTGTGGCTTGCGTCGGGATTAAACGGCAATGAGCAAAAGTACGCGGGTACCACTATGAATAGCAAAACAACAGCAGGTGTACTACTACTGAGCGGCTTGATAGGCCTGCAGCTCTGCCCTTTGCTTGTGATGTCTGCTTATGCTGGTGATCCCGGCACACAAGCACTGGTCGAAATAACCAACACTGCCGAACAGTTTGCACTCGCTGCACTCGATACTCGCGCCTATAGCGACCTCAAGGTAGAAGCCCAACCGCTGGATACGCGCTTGCGCCTGAAACAGTGTGAAGTGCCACTGCAAGCATCGAGCAACACTACAACCCTGAGGGCTGGCCGCACGACAATTGGTGTGCGTTGCGAGGGCGCTTCGCCGTGGTCGCTCTATGTACCGGTTACCATCAGCGCGAATGCTGCTGTCGTGCTTATCAAGGGTCCGGTTACACGCGGCACCGTGCTGAGTGCAGAGAATCTGACTGTGGTCCAGATGCCGGTCGCGCAATTGCCCCCCAACTACCTCAGCGATCTTGCCCAGGTCAGCGGCCATGAGCTGGCTCGGGCGGTCAACGGCGATACCTATGCCACCGTTGCCATGCTCAAAGAGAAAAACATGATTCAGAAAGGCCAGGAAGTCATTATTTTGGCGCAAAGTGCCAGTTTTGAGGTCCGCATGAGTGGAACGGCGCTTGAAGATGGTCAAAGTGGCGAGAGGATAACCGTAAAAAACACCAATTCCGGCAGGACTGTTGAGGGTACGGTGGTGACAGAAAATGTAATAGCGGTAAGCCTTTAGTTGATTGAAGAAACTATTTTCAAATAAGGCAAATAAATAGCTAAAGTTTTTTTGACGGATGTCGTAATTGTTTAAGCAGAGCCCTATAAGGCAAATTGGAGCTAAATCATGGCAAATGAAATAAACACAAATAACCCTTCGTTATTTCTGAAAAGTTCGACCTCAAGTGCTGCCGGCAAAACCCCGGCAGCTAGTGAAGGCAGTAATCGCGGTGGCGTTGGGGCCGCCAGCCAGGGCGACAAGGTCAGCGTAACTTCCGAGGCATCGCGTTTGCAACAAATTGAAGAGCAGTTGAGCAATGTCCCTGAAGTCAACAGCGCGAAAGTTTCCGAAATCCGCAAGCAGATTGCTGATGGCATGTTTGTGATCAACCCGCAGGCGATTGCAGCAAAACTTATCGCCTTTGAAACCGGCAACCACTAAACCATTCAACAGTCTCATGGACTATTTACGGAACTATTTACGGAATCATGCCTGTGGTTAGTGTCAACAGTTTCAGTGCTACCCTCGACCTCCTGCTTATGGAGGAACTCCAGCTGTCGGAGCAATTGCTGCAGCTGATCACCCAGGAAAAAAACCTGCTGGAATTTTTGCCCGAGCCCGACGCCGATGCCAGTATCATGCTCAAGACAAGCCTCTTGCACAGACTTGAAGACCTCAGCAACAAACGCTCACATTTGATGCTCAATGCTGGCTTCGACAATACCCCCGAGGGCGTGAAGGAATGCCTCACCGTATATGCACATGTCCCAGGCTTGGCACAAAAATTCCGCCACTTGGCCGAGGCTGCCCGCAAATGTTATTCGGCCAACCAGCTACTAGGCCAGGTACTCAACCGTAAAACCGGCTTTTTCAGCCGCCTGCTTCACCAGCTTGCGAGTGCTGGTCAAGCCCCTGGCCTTTATCAGGCCAACGGCCAGAAAGACGCACCTTCTACCCTACATCGCCGCTTGTCTATTTAGGCTCCATGGCAGTGCCAGATAACAATCCCAAGCAAGAGACCAGCAACCCTGGCTCGACGCTCGTAGCACAACACCCTAACTACGTACTTATCTGTGAACCTGAGCAGGTAACACAAATCCTGCAGCAGCTTTTGCAAATGCAGACCCGCTTGGCAATCCAGCTCGCAACACCCGAAGGCACACTCACCACACAAACTATTTTGTTGCGCATAGACCCCATGCCAAAACCTGGCCAGGTTATTTTGCATCAACCCGAACATGCCAGCTGGTATCGTATTCTGCAGGACGAGCCGAACGCGAGGATCTCATGTTTTCTGCCTAATGGGCGCCTGACGTTTTCCACTCGCGTGGCACCGCCCGAAACCATCGTCGAAGGCAGTTTTTGCTGTAGCTTTCCAGTACCAGAGGCAATTCGCAAATACCAGCGGCGTTCCAGCTATCGCGTCCCTGTTCCGCCTGGTTCCTGCATGGTTATGCTGGCACTTGCCAATAACCGCGTTGATGGCGAATGCCTGGACTTTTCTGGCAGTGGCTGCTGCCTGCTGCTCCAAGACAACCCGGACAAGCCACTCGAGAAAAACACCGAACTCAACAATGTCATGATCAAGCTCGGCGGCGTTGCCGATTTAACGATCAGCGTGAAAGTTTGCCGGATTGTCACGACCAAAAGCGGCAAGACACTTGTCGGTGCCGAGTACCTCGATTTAACACCACAGCAGAAAAAGCAGTTGCGAGCGGCGCTGGCACAGATCCAGCGCCAGCAACTGCAAAAGAAAATCCGCCTGTCATAGGCCGAGGCAGGTCCCGTCGGCATGAATTCGTACCACGGTCAATAATCTGACGCTTACCTCTCCTGCCATACACCTGAAGCACGCAAAAACAGCGGTTTTTCTGCGAAAAATTGCTTGTATTCAACAATCTTTACAAGTTTCAAGCTGGCATGCGAATTGCTAAAAAAGAATCAGTAGGAATCAGTAGGAAGCAGTTATG
>CAIYIP010000197.1 GCA_903926285.1 uncultured Gammaproteobacteria bacterium | reverse complement strand
GCCACTAGGGTGACGTAGAAAGGCAAGCCTTCGACAATCTGATGGAACACCACAACAGCCTGGACTAGACACATGGAAATCCTTGTTAACGTACAAGAGCTCGGCAATCTATTGAAAAGCGGGCAGGTTATGCTTTTTGATTGCCGCTACTCATTGCAGGATGCTAACGCAGGTCGTCGTGCCTACGAGGATGCTCATATCTCCGGTGCCCATTTTGCCGACATGAACCAGGATCTCAGCCGGCCTCATGTGCGAGGCAAAACCGGGCGCCATCCGTTGCCCTCCCGCGCCGACTGGAACAGTGCGGTCCAGACTTGGGGTATTACTCCTGAGGTGCAGGTTGTGCTGTACGATGATGCTGGTGGTACCGGTGCCTCGCGCATGTGGTGGATGCTGAAGTGGCTGGGTCATGAAAAGGTCGCCGTGCTGGATGGTGGCTGGCAGGCATGGCTCAGCGAAGGCCTGCCCGTTATCGCCGACATACCTGAAGCTCCTGCTGCTACCGGGGTTTCGTATCTCGATATGCCAGCGCTCGCGATACTACTCACGGCTGATCAGCTCGATGCCAATAAGCACATGCTGCTTGATGCACGCGAGCTACCGCGGTTTCGCGGCGAAGTTGAACCCATTGATCCGGTCGCAGGGCATATTCCCGGAGCTCTGTGTTCACCGTTCAGTGCCAACCTGCAAAAGGATGGCACTTTCAAGACAGCAGAAGAATTGCGCCAGAAATTTTCCGCGGCTAACAACAGTGACAAACTCGTCGTCTGTTATTGCGGTTCTGGCGTCACCGCCTGTCACAACATTCTGGCTATGCAGGTTGCAGGCTTGCCGATGCCAGCCTTGTATGCCGGTTCCTGGAGCGAGTGGATCACCGATCCATCACGGCCAATTGCAAAAGGAGAATAAAGCGGCAGCGGTCAGGTTGGCGTAACTGTATTGCCCGCTGCGGGTGCTCGAATTTCTGGGCATTGACGCAGGCATCACTGTACGTGGCGTAGCGGCTGGCGAAGGCTGGTTCACCGAAGTATTGTCTGCGGGCGTTGGTCCTTCAGGCGCAGTGATCATGCAGGCAGGGCAGCGTATGTTGCCCGCAGGAAGCTCAACCCACACAGCTCAAATGTTTCTACTACCTTCCTGATTGAAACCCCTGACGTGTAATCCCGCTTTGTTGAATTCCGCCAGCGCCGCCTCCTTGTCATCCTTGTTCAGGAAATGCCCCAGTTCAATGCTGTGGTTGGCATCGAATATATTGATGCGCGGGCCTTCGAGGTGATGCGCCGCTGCGGTGACTGCCAGATGAGTGCCGGAGCGTTCCAGCACCCAGCTGCGTTTCGGCAAATGCGTACCGAATTGCACGAGTACTTGATCGGGGGAACAGGTGATTACCTGACGTTGGTAAGTAGCCTGGCAAACCCGGTAGAACACAAAGGCCACCAATGCCGCTTCCAGTCCCGAAAAAGGTAGCACCACCCACGCACCGCTAACAGCCCAGAATATTCCGATTGCCAGAGTAGTGCCGCAGATCAGCAACAAAAACACACGCGTCTCGGCCCAGCTCGCTGATCGGTTGGGCAGGAGGGTGATGATTGTGCTATTGGCTTGAGTGCTGCTCAGGACCATAAAGACCAGCCGCAAATGGTCCCTGAATATAACCCATGAGTACGCTGCTCTGCTTGTCCATTTTCAGGCTGGTTCTATGCTTTAATGCGGCTCGATTTGTAATCGTCGAGGCGAGGCTGGAATGGCACTGACTTAAGGCCACCGCCATGAAGCTTCCGGGGGCCGCGCAAGTACGTCCATGTAGCTTATGTTCGCATCCATGC
>CAIYIP010000196.1 GCA_903926285.1 uncultured Gammaproteobacteria bacterium | reverse complement strand
CGGGATCAGGCCGGTCGATGTCGGCACCCTTGGCTAATATCGCCTGCACACAGCGCAGGCAATCGCCGCGCACCGCGTACAGCAGCGGTGTCAGTCCGGCAGAGGGCCGATACTGGCTGCGCGGCTCGGAAGTAATCTGGCTGCCCCAGTCAAAGGTAGTTGCACGCAGGCTGACATCAGCGCCATGGTCTATCAGGAGTTCGGCGAGATCGGCAAAATTGCCGGCTGCAGCCCACATCAAGGCAGTCTGGCCACGCCATGCTTCGACAGCATTTACATTGGCGCCGTGTGCAATCAGCAATTCTGCCACTGTCGTCTCGCCTGTGCGCGTAGCGAGCATCAGCGCAGTCTGGCCATCCTCGTTGGCGGCTTCGGGGTCGGCACCAGCATCGAGCAGCATTGCCACAATTTCAGGGTTGGCAATCTTTACGGCTTCGGCCAGCGGCGTTGAACCAAACTCGTTGATGGCATCGGGATCGGCCTCGCGGGCCAGCAGCATGGCGGTGAGTTCGGCATCGACACGATAAACTGCCCAGTGCAGCGCAGTAGTGCCATCGTCCTGGGCTGCATTGACATTGGCACCTACACGCAACAGTTCCAATGCGTCAGTACGATCGCCCGCTTCAATGAGGTCGGCAAGGCTGGCGTTGGACTGTGCCAGACTGACTGTGCTTGCGGCGCACGCGGCGGCGAACAGCCATGCTTTCAATATAAGTTTCATGGTTGGCTTTTTCATCAATTGAGTTCAGGCGCCAGTGTGTTGTGATGTCCCCACAAGCCTTTGTATGCGTCGTACAGGAAACTGTAAGGATCGTTCCAGCGGCGTGCCAGACCATTCATGACACCGGCATCGAGTGAGTCCTGCGGGCTGAATCCCATACGGATCTGATCCACCAGAGCCTCGTACAGAAAGGCCATCAGGTCGCGCTCGGCCTGCAGCTGCGCCCTGCCGATCACTGGGCCGTACGCCGGCACGATCAGAGTGTCCTCGTTGGCAAGTTCAAGCAGCAAATCCATCGCATCGACGCGCCCGCCGAGCCAACCACCGCCGTACCAATCGAACCCAGGGTCGCGCTGCGGCGACACCACATCTCCTACGGCCAGCACATTAGCTGTGCGGAAATGCACATAGATGTCGCCATCCGTGTGGGCCTGCAGCAGATAGCCGTAGTCAACAGTTTCGCCGCCCGCAGTCAGGGAGCCTGAGCTATAAAAGGTTTCCGTGGGGCAAGCCGCTGCGGGAGCCGGGAGCTTGTAACGTTGTTCCTGTGGCAGATAGTAGCGGGTGGCAAGCCGCAGCCGGGTTTTCTCGTGGGCAATGATCCTTGTTCCGGCATTGCCGAAGGCTTCGTTGCCTGCGGTCTGCTCATCGTGCCAGTGCGTGTTGAAGAGCAGCGGAACACCAGCGGGTGCGAGCCTCTTCAGATAGTCCATCAGCATCGCCCCGCCGGCTTCTGCGCCACTGTCCACTACTACCAGCGAGTCGCCCTCACCGAACACCAGTACATTGGGACCGGTGTCAGTAAACAAGCTCATCGATTGTGGCAGGGCAATGCTGTCGGCAGCCCTTGCGCGTTGCAGCGGCAACGCCAGGATACTGGCAGCCGCGGCCAGTGTGCCCCCGAGGATGGTCCTGCGCTGAAAGGTTCGTTGCGCCACGCCTATACTCCCGCGATGGTGCCGGTGCTATCGGCAAAGCTGTCCACTTCGATGCCGGTTTTCTGCAGCAGCGTCAGGTGCAGGTTGGCCAGCGGTGTACGTTCGGGCAGCACCAGGTGTTGCCCGCCAAGGCTCATCGTACCGGCGCCGCCACCCACCAGCATATTGGG
>CAIYIP010000195.1 GCA_903926285.1 uncultured Gammaproteobacteria bacterium | reverse complement strand
GCACTTCACCTTTGCGTGGCTTGCTGACAGAGACATCCTGATATTGCAGGACTTCCGGCCCACCAGTTTGCACGACAACTATTGCTTTGGACATGTTGAACCTCGAAGTAGAATAAAACCGGAATTGGCGCGCAATGACCATTTTCTCCAGAGCGCTTTATTGCGCCAACTGCATAGTATTAACCAGGTCGCCTCATGTCCAACACAGCACCACCGGCACGGATTCGCTATCACCTGCTCAAGACTATGGAGTATTCGCAGAAGGAAGCCGTCGCCTCCTCCACCATGACGGCCACCTGCGATAATTTTACCAATGCGTTTGCTCTCCACCTGCAGGCCACCAGCCTCCAAATGGGCTTTCTCACGGCCTTCCCGCAGTTACTGGGTTCATTCATGCAACTCGTGTCGGTCTGGCTTGGCACTTATCTCACACGCCGCCGCATCGTGTTATTCACTGCCATTCTGCAAACGGGCTTGATGTTCTGCCTGGCGGTGCTGGCCCTCATGCGTGATGCTGATGTGGTACAGACACTCATTATGCTGGTGGTGTTGTATCACGCGAGTTCACATCTGATTCAGCCGCAATGGCGTGCCTGGATGGGCTCGATCGTGCCACAAAAACAGCGCGGGATATTTTTTGCGAGCCGCTCACGCCTGACTATGGCAGCGACACTCGCAGTATTTGTTGGTGGTGGCAGCGTACTATCCATTAGCGATCATTTCGATCTTGCCGCCGCAGGTTTTTTCTTTCTGTTCATGCTCGCCGCCGGAGGACGCGCAACGTCCTGCTATTTTCTGTGGAAGATGCACGACCCCGAACCACAGCCGCTGATCGCCGAAGCTAATATCTTCTTTGCCACCCTTGGGCAGATGAAACTGGCGATGCACGACAATACCTTTCGCAACTACAGTTTGTTTGTCGCTGGCATGCAGGGCATGGTGGCAATTTCCGGGCCGTTCTTTGCGGTCTACATGCTCAATGAACTCGATTTTACGTATCTCGAATACAGCTTCAACCTCGTCGCTTCGATTGCTACCCAGTTTTTCATGCTGCGTTACTGGGGCAAGATCAGCGACAAACGCGGTAACCGACTGATCATGCTGGTATGCAGTGCGGCGATGCCGGTCATTCCGATTCTTTGGCTGTTCTCGGCTAACTTTTACTTTCTGCTTGCAGTACAGGTATTCTCTGGCCTTGCATGGAGCGGATTTAACCTGACCACAGCCAATTACCTTTACGACATTCGCCCACATCACACTAACTTCGCCACTTACGCTGCGGTACAGGCCGGCATCAGTGCAGTACTGGTTTTTTGTGGCGCAATATTCGGGGGTTATCTGGCAAGTGCAGCACCATGGCTGGCAAGCTGGCTGCCGTTCGAAATAGGCTCTGCGCTTTTTATCGTATTTATCATGAGTGGTGTGCTGCGGCTGTGGGTGTTGCTGTGGTTTATTCCGCGTGCCGAAGAACCACAAGTGCGCACGCGACCACAGTTGCTGCAAATCATCTTCCGGATAGCACGCTACAACTCCATTTCCGGCGTAGTGCTTGACTGGATGACAGTCACTGAAAAGGATCTGCCCAATAGTTAACGCCCGCAAGCAATGACGAGACTCTCTACCTGCAATAAAAACCAATCAGTGCATATCGCGCAACATTTTTCCCAGCCAACGTGGGAGCACGGCAGACTCGCAGTCGGCATACCTCTGCAGGGTTGCTGCAGGCATCAGAGCAAGCCTGGCAGCGCAGGTCCGGGATGTACTGTACAGCACTAATCTACGCCAGACCGAAATTCTACTGGCACTAGTAAGGGGACAGACCAGCAACATGAGTATTCGTATCTTTGCCACCGGCGGCACCTTCGACAAGGAATATGATGAAATCACCGGCACGCTGTTTTTCAAGGCGTCGCACATGAATGCACTGCTGCAGCTGGGCCGTAGTCAGTTGTCATGCAAGATAACTACGTTGATGCTCAAGGACAGTCTTGCAATGACCGCGGACGACCGCGCCCTCATTGTCAGACAGTGCAAAGACGCTGAAGAAAGCTGTATTGTCATTACGCACGGCACAGACACGATGACGGATACTGCGCGTGAACTGGCAACAGCAGTCGGTCACAATACGATCAGCAATAAAACCATAGTATTGACCGGTGCCATGATTCCCTACGCCTTTGGTTCGTCTGATGGCTTGTTCAACCTCGGCAGTGCGCTGTCGTTTGTGCAGACGTTACCGGCCGGCGTTTATATTGCTATGAACGGCATGGTTTTTAACTGGGATAATGTGCGCAAGAATCACGACCTGGGAAGATTCGAAGTGCTATATCAATGATCTGAACCTGACGCCTCAAGGAACTGGCATGAACAAGCCCGATACCAACACTGCAAGCCCTCTCCGACTGCAAATATTTACTGATTTTGTCTGCCCCTGGTGTTATCTGGGCAACGCAGTCGTCACCCAATTGCGGGCCACAAATTCGCTGCAGGTAACCCGCACACCCTTTCCGTTGCATCCGTCCACACCGCAGGAAGGCATGCTGCTCAGCGAGCTTTTGCGTGGTGCCAATCTTGATGCCATACACGCGCGACTGTATGGCTTGATGGATGAACTGAGCCTGCCCCATGGCACGCGCGAGCGCACTTACAACAGCCGTCTGGCACAGGAACTGGCGATGTGGGCAGATACGCAGGCTGATGGTGAGCCAATACATGCGGTGATTTATGAAGCCTACTTTGTCCATAACCTTAACATTGCCGAACCTGCAGTGCTGCTCAATTGCATAGACCAGACGAGCCTCGATAGAAAAGCAGCACAGCAAGTGCTTGCCGAGCGCAGTTTCAGCAGCGCCGTCGATAAAGCCTGGCAGCGAGCGCGCGAACTGAAGATAACCGGTGTACCCGCGTTTGTAGCTGGGGACTATATGGTTGCGGGTTTCAGGCCACTTGCAGAAATGCAGCACTTTATTGATTTCGTGCGGGATCAGCCGGGTTCAGCATAGTGGTCAGGACTGCATGAGTGCTTACAGGCGCCAGCTAGTCCAGCGAGCAGTTAAGACTTTGGCAAAGCAGCTTCTGCCGCCTGGATGTTTTCAATGCCTTTCAACAGGGCATCAGCATTAAACGAAATACTGTCTATTCCTTCCGCAACCAGAAAGCGCGCAAACTCTGGATAGTCACTCGGTGCCTGGCCACATAAACCGATTTTTACACCTGCCGCCTTTGCGTCCCGGATTACCTTGCTGAGCATCTGCTTCACCGCAGGATTATTTTCGTCAAAAAATTCACTGATGATGGCCGAATCACGATCGATTCCCAGAGTGAGTTGCGTCAGGTCATTTGAACCAATCGAAAAGCCGTCGAATATTTCGGCGAACTCGGTGGCAAGAATCACATTGCTCGGAATTTCGGCCATCACATAAACTTCGAGGTCATTGTTGCCCTGGACCAATCCGAAGTCGGCCATCGTCTGCAGGACCTTCTTGCCTTCTTCAACGGTACGGCAGAAAGGAATCATGAGTTTGACATTGGTAAGGCCCATTTCATCGCGAACCACACGCATGGCCTCACATTCCAGGCCAAAACCTTCGCGGTAGGCAGGATGGTAATAACGCGAGGCGCCACGAAAACCCAGCATCGGATTTTCTTCATGAGGCTCAAACATCTGGCCGCCGAGCAGCTGTGCGTATTCATTGGTCTTGAAGTCACTCATGCGCACAACTACATCACGCGGATAAAACGCGGCCGCCACAAGGGCAACTGCCTCAGCGAGACGGTCACTAAAATAACGCTTCTTGTCACGCTGGTGTCGCGTCATGGCGTCAATCGCCTGTTTGTCCTTGCTGTCGGGGAGCTCGGCAAATTTTACCAGTGCCATCGGATGAATGCGGATACTGTTGGTAATGATGAACTCCATGCGCAGTAATCCCACGCCCTGATTGGGGTACTCCGCAAGGCTGAAGGCTTTACCGGGATCGGCAAGAATAAGCATCGGCTTGGTGCGAGTCGGCACACTGAGATCTATGCTGATAGTGGTCTCATCCCAATCCAGCCGGCCATCATAAACCTTGCCCTCATCGCCACCACTGCAGTCGACTGTAATAATCTGGCCATCATGCAAGCTGGTTGTAGCATTGCCTGAGCCCACCACGGCATGGATACCCAGCTCGCGCGCAACAATCGAAGCATGACTCGTACGGCCGCCCTTGTTGGTAACGATGCTGACAGCCTTGCGCAGCATGGAATTCCAGTCGGGGTTAGTGATGTCGGCAACAATGATGTCTCCATATTGCACCTTGGTAGCATCGGCTAACGAATGCACGATGCAGACCTTGCCGCTGACAATAGCCCGGCCCACTGCCTTGCCTTTGCATACCGGCTTCGCGGAGGTACGCAGATGGTATTCCTTCATCGCAGGTTCATGACTTTTGCCATGCACGGTTTCGGGTCTGGCTTGCACAATGAACAGCTCGCGGGTCAGACCATCCTTAGCCCATTCCACATCCATAGGCATGCCGTAATGTTGCTCGATATGCAAACACCAGGCGCCAAGCGTCTGCACCTCGACATCTTCCAGCGAAAATACTGTGCGCTCGGCTTGCGTAGTTTCGATGTTGTTAATTGGCCGCTCCATGCCGGCTGCATAGATCATCTTGTTTTCCTTCAGACCAAGCCGCCGGTAGATAAGCGTCCGCTGATAGTGCCCGATGGCTGGCTTGAAGATATAGAACTCGTCAGGATTGACTGCGCCCTGCACCACGTTTTCGCCGAGGCCCCAGGCTGAAGTCAGGTATATTACCTGTTCATTACCCGTTTCAGGATCAATAGTAAAAGCGACCCCCGCACTGCCAAGATCGGCACGTACCATACGCTGGACACCCACAGAAAGAGCCACCTGCATATGGGCAAAGCCATTATCCAACCGGTATTTGATCGCCCGATCATTAAATAGCGACACATAACAATTCTGCACTGCATGCAGGAGGTCGTCAGTGCCACTGACATTCAGGAAACTTTCATGTTGACCCGCAAAACTTGCGGTAGGCAGATCTTCTGCAGTGGCGCTGCTGCGTACAGCAACCGTAAAACCCGCGTTGGGATTAAGGCTTGCGTAGGCAATGAGTATGTCGGACTTAAGACCCGACGGCAGCTCGCCACTCTTGATCAACGCGCGGCACTCTGCGCCCACTTCGCCGAGATTAGCGAGTGTGTTGGTATCAAGTTTATCGAGAGCCTGTTGCAGCTTTTCGGCCAGCTGGCTAGATGCAAGAAAATAGCGGTAGGCGTCTGCAGTCACGGCGAAACCGTCAGGAATACGAATGCCCACAGATGTCAGGGTGTTGAACATCTCCCCGAGCGATGCATTCTTGCCACCTACGCGGGCGACATC
>CAIYIP010000194.1 GCA_903926285.1 uncultured Gammaproteobacteria bacterium | reverse complement strand
TCTCTGCCAGGGCGAAATCAGACTTGTCCTCCAGGTAATAACGCTCCGCTGTCGTCGCGGAGTTATCCTGCGAACCCAGACCCTGGAACTTGCCGTTGTGTGTCCAGCGCACGATACGATACGTCAGCAAGGCTTCGGCATTAAATGTAGTTGTGTCGGTGTGCCGGTAGTGCCGACGTACCCAAGCGCAATACTCGCATCGTAGGGGTCGTCCTGGGCCAGTGTCGCGCCTGAAATAGAGGCAGACAGTAAACCGATGGCAAGTGTAAATTGAAATCTCATGTCTATTTCCTTATGAACGCCACCAGATGCGCGACAATTGCTCCCGGCTCCTAATCTGGTCCAGATTTGGACATTTGTAAACAACAACCACCCTTGTCCTGTTCAAGCGGTTCGAAAGAGCATTATCTGCTGAGCTTGCCAATCCTGTCATCATTAAAAGTGCCTATCCAGAGCTCATTATCAATCTGTAAGGCAGAACTTACCCCCTGGAGTGCGACAGTCTGGTCAGCACCTGCTACCCTGGTAACTTCGAGTGTCTCAGCGTCAATCTCGAGCACAGACCAGCCCGTCGCGCAGCCCTGACCAGAACAAACATCCGGTGCCACATAGTTATTGCCAGCCGTCAGCAGCTTGCCGTCTGTGCCCCAGCGAATATTATCGGGAACAATATCAATACTCACCGTTTGTGTGCCGATCGGGGAGGTGCTGCGATCAAAACGAATCACTTCGCGTGAACCAAAGGCAGCGACATACATGTAACGCTCATCTTCCGATACGGCAATGCCATTGGCGCCTGACAACTCCGTGCCTGCTACAGCAACCACTTCTCCACCCGGATGCCATTCAAAGACGTTACCCGTGATACCACCTCCTTGAAGTGAGCCAAAACCCTGGGTTGGGTCCATCATTTTGGTAGTAACAAAGCCACCATCCGCCAGTCGAGCCACGCTGTTAGCAAAGGTATTTGCGGGCAGCATTACACAGCCCTTCCAGGCCAGTGCGGGAACTGCACCAGATGTGTTCAATTCATAAACTTCAATTGCCTCGCGTTCGCCATGGCTTGTGGTATAGACAGAGAAAATGCCTGATGAACTTTCATGTACACTCATTCCATGAACTGAAAAACTATCCAAATTCAACGGGCCCGGGCAATTCGGGAACATGGCAGTATCGTGAGACTGGCTAAAATTGGGACCATGAATGAGATCGGCAAATTCCATGGTGACGGGATTGATAAGATACATGTGCGCCGGTGTTGTGGCATTGCTCATTCCAGAACCAAGCATCATTCCGGTATTACCCAGGCGCAAAAGATCTTCCACACCTTGTACCCCGCAGATATAGGTCAAGCCTTGTTCTCCGGCGCAATCTGCGGCAGTTGCTGGAGCTTGTGTGGCAAGCTCTGGCGCAGTGGTTTCAGTTTGAGACGCTGCTGGAGGAGTGGTTTCGGGGGTAACTGTCGCACTTTCTCCGGATTGACCGCCGCAACCTGCAAGCATGGCAAGACCAATAGCGATACTCAAATTCCTGATGGCTAGAATCCGCATAAAAACACCGCAATGTGAAATGATATAAACAAGAAAACAGATCGGAGATGCGCCTGTATTTAACCATCCCTATCCACAAAAACCCAGCATTCCCGACTCCCGTAGGTTGCCAGCATGGATTTGCCGTTTACTTATGCTTTGTGAATTTGTCAGCACGGTTAATCGCAGTATACTCGCGTAGTTTCAGTGATTTTCCCGCATCCTTCGCAGCAAGGTGCGAGGACACATGAACAAACATCGCATTGCTGAAATAGCTGCTAAAGAGAAATCCGCAAGATACTACATTGAGGTACGCATGAAATTAGCACAAGCCATGTCCAGGCTCGGGACAGAATCTGCTTTCAAAATTCTGGCGAAGGCCAAGGCGCTTGAAGCCCAGGGCAGGTCCATCGTTAACCTGGGTATTGGTTCGCCTGACTTTCGTACGCCTGCCAATATTGTGGAAGCAGGCAAAAAAGCGATTGATGATGGTTTTCACTTTTATACCCCTGCAAAAGGTTTGCCCGAACTGCGTGAAGCTGTCGCAAGCGACATTCTCAAATACCGCGGCGTAACCATCGATAAAGATAATGTGATGATCGTACCCGGTGGCAAACCCACCATGTTCTTCGCCATCCTGATGTTTGGCGAACCAGGCGCTGAAATCATGTATCCCAATCCGGGCTTCCCTATTTATGAATCCATGATCAAGTTCACTGGTGCCAAGCCAGTGCCGATAGAGTTGCTGGAATCATCCGGGTTTGGTTTCGATCCTGATCGGGTACTGGCGCAAATTACGCCGAACACGCGACTGATCATCATCAATACACCAGCCAATCCAACAGGCGGCGTGCTCGAACGCGATGTGATCGAACGTTTTGTCAAAGGCCTGGAGAAACACCCACATGTGACGCTACTGGCTGACGAGATTTATGCGCGCCTGACTTACGATGACCTCCCTCATGTCAGTTTTATGGAATACGAATCCATCCGTGATCGCACCATCCTTCTGGATGGCTGGAGCAAAACCTATTCCATGACAGGCTGGCGCCTGGGTTATGGGGTCTGGCCTGCCTCATTGATTGATCATGCCGAGCGCTTGCAGATCAACAGCAACTCTTGCCCTTCCGCGCCAATTCAACGGGCCGGTATCGAAGCCCTGAACGGGCCTCAGGATGCGGTGGATATGATGCTCCGCACCTTTGACGAGCGCCGCAAACTGATTGTCAAACTCCTGAATGAGGTGCCCGGTATTTCGTGTATCACACCAAAAGGTGCTTTCTATGCGTTCCCGAATATTACCGGCACCGGCATGAAGTCCAAGCAGTTCGAGGAACTGCTGCTTGAAGAAGCCGGGGTTGCGACGGTAGCAGGCACAAGTTTCGGGCATCTAGGCGAAGGTTATATACGCTTTAGTTATGCGAGTAGCACTGACAACATCAAGGAAGCCTTGCGCCGGGTCAAGGCGTTCATGGCTGCCCGAAACTAACGCAGGGACAGACCCCGACTTGGGTCTGCACCTCGCTGAAAGATGATCCTGTGGCCAAAGCAATCTGGCATACTATCGGTAACATGCATTGGTTCCAGCTTTGATAACGTTGATTGAGGAGAGGGTGACTTATGAAAAATTTACTTTTGAAAATTTGCGCTGCAAGTTTACTGGCATTTGTATTCAACTCGGCTTTTGCCGATCCAGTCTGGATTGATGTGCGCACAATTGAAGAATTTGGCACTGATCATATCGACGGTGATGCCAACATTCCCCTTGCGGAACTAACAGCAACAAAACTAGCCTCACAATACGGCAAAGATGCAGAGCTGATGCTTTATTGCCGTTCCGGCAATCGGGCCGGACAGGCCAAGGCATTGCTGGACGCTGCGGGCTTTACCAGTGTTACCAATGCTGGCGGCATAGACGATGTACGCACCCTGAGGGGGCTGAAACTGGCAGCCCAAAATTCGCCGGCCCCTCAATAACAACCTTCATGAATGCACCCACACGCTTCCGCCTCGGCATTATAGAAGGTTTTTTTGGCCGTCAATGGAGCTGGCAGGCGCGGCAGGATATCGCGGCCTTTCTCGCAACCCAGGGGTGTAACAGTTATATCTATGCCCCAAAGAACGATGCGTATTTTCGCAAGCAATGGCATATGCCATGCCCGGATACGCATCTGCGCAACTTGCAGAATCTGAGCCGGCACACCCAGCAGCTTGGACTTGATTTTGGCATCGGCCTAAGCCCGTTCGAACTCTACCTTGATTTCTCACCATCCAATCGGCAACTGCTGAAAAACAAGATTGCGCAGATCAATACAATCGCACCGCAAACCTTGTGTATCCTGTTCGACGACATGATGGGCAATCTGCACAACCTGGCCAAGGTCCAGTTGGAGATTGTCGACTTCATTTGCAACCAGAGCACTGCGGATTCTTTTGTGCTTTGTCCGACTTATTATTCCGACGACCCTTTGCTCACCCGTCACTTCGGTGACCAACCTCAGCACTATCTTGAGGACCTTGGCCAAGGTCTGTATCCCGGTATTGAAGTTTTCTGGACAGGCCCGAAAGTCATATCTGATGCCTACCCTGGCGACCATCTGCTGGATGTTGCGACAAGATTAAAGCGCAAACCCCTGCTCTGGGATAACTACCCGGTAAATGATGCGAAAAGGCTGACTCCGCTACTTCATCTGAAGTCTTTCACTTGCAGGGATAAAAGCCTGCGTGAATTAACCAGCGGCCACTTGGCCAATCCGATGAACGAAGCCTACCTGTCGCAGCTTCCGCTGTTTTCGCTACCCATAATCTATGCAGAAGAAAAATATGAAGCAGAACAGATATTCCAGCGTGCCTGTGAATTACTCTGTGGACCCGGGCTTGCGCAAGCAATCAAAGACGATAGCGAGCGTTTTCAAAATCAGGGTCTGGACGTTTTTACACCATCAGAGAAAAAAGATTTCCTCCGAAAATACTCCATCTTTGCACCTCATCCCATAGCGCTCGAAATACTGGCCTGGCTTGGTGGAGAGTATGAATTTGATCCTGCCTGCCTGACTTGAATTGCAAATTCAGCCCAAAAAAAACGGGGCATCTCTGCCCCGTTTTTTACTGCGGTTTTTCAACTATCAAGCAAGCTTAAAAATCCATGTTCAGGCTTAACTGATAACGACGACCAAACTCGTCGAAGTTGTTGCTGATTGCCTGAGCGCCACCACGGGTACCGTAGCTCGGGATCACCGGAGTGTAACGGTCAAACAAGT
>CAIYIP010000193.1 GCA_903926285.1 uncultured Gammaproteobacteria bacterium | reverse complement strand
TGGCAAGATCATGAGATATCACGACCCGCGCCGTTTCGGGTGTGTGCTCTGGCTACCTGATGATCCTGGCCAGCATCCGCTATTGGCAGATCTGGGGCCCGAACCTTTATCCGATGAGTTTGATGGCGGCCATTTATTTACCCGCTCGAGAAAGCGTAAAGCCCCCATCAAGAGTTTCATTATGGATAGTCATGTTGTTGTTGGTGTCGGCAACATCTACGCCAATGAAGCCTTGTTCGTTGCCGGCATTGCGCCCGAACGCATGGCAGGCAGTATCAGCAAAAAACAGTTCGAGGCGCTCGCCGCAGCCATCAAAAAAGTACTGGCCCAGGCGATTGCAGCGGGTGGTACGACCTTGAGGGATTTTCTGGGTGGCGATGGCAAGCCCGGATATTTCAAGCAGGAGCTTCTCGTGTATGGCCGTGGTGGTGAACCGTGCACGCGATGTGGCACATTGCTAAGAGAAGTTCGCCTGGGGCAGCGAACAACCGTTTACTGCCCCAAGTGCCAACGTTAAGATCAGCCCACAGGACCACAACCAGAAGGGTCCGGCATCATGCGCAAATCCTTTCGCTCTGTTTCTGGTTGCTGGCGGGACTGATGCCGGTTTCACAGGTGCTGGCCCATCACTCGTTTGCGACGCAGATTTCCGAATATCCTGAAGTGTTCCAGGGCCTGGCTGCGCGCCTGATAGCCTGGCGCAAGGTGGACGGCGAGTATGTGTATCCCTACGAATGTGATGCGAGTTTTGGAGACTGATCGGGAGTAGGGAAGGTTGCCTCGTTGCCAGTAATGAGCTGGTATTTGGCCAGTAATTGTTCGCGCGTTTCCTGATGCTCGGGATGCAGCGGAATGCAGTCTACGGGGCAGACCTCCACACATTGGGAAGTGGCAAAATGGCCAACACATTCAGTGCACAGGTTCGGGTCGATGACATAAATCTGCGGCCCGAGTGAAATCGCCCCATTCGGGCATTCCGGCTCGCATACATCGCAGTTGATGCACTCATCTGTGATCATCAGCGCCATCAGTCAGTAATCCGCATTGCAGCTGCTACGGCTGGATGAACAAACTGGGAAACATCACCCCGGTAAGCCGCGATTTCGCGCACCAGCGTGGAGGAGATATAGGAAAAATGTTCTGCTGGCGCGAGGAACAGCGTTTCAATCTCGGGCGCCAGTACGCGGTTCATGCCCACCAGCTGAAACTCATACTCAAAATCGGCTACGGTGCGCAGGCCGCGCAAAATCAGTTTGGCATCCATTTCCCGCATGAAGTCTGTCAGCAGGCAGGTAAAGGCGCACACGTCCACGTTGCTGATGTGCCCAAGCACTTCGCGGCAAAGCTCTACGCGCATTTCCAGCGACATGTGGCTCGATTTCTGGGTGCTTGTGCCTACCGCTACCACGACGCGATCAAAAATCTTTGCGGCGCGTTCCACGAGATCGGTATGGCCATTGGTGATGGGATTAAAGGTGCCGGGATAAACTACGGTTTGCATCAGGAGGCCTCTGGGGACAGTGCGCGCAATTATACTCCATGCCACTTTATCGCCCGACAGGCAGGCACGGCAAACGTAATCTGGTATGGTAAAACGCTTGCTTCAAGGCGTGGTTGCCAGCCTCATCGCGCCGAATTCACATTTATCAAGCCCCTCTCATTAAGGACACCTTATGCGCAAAGCCCTGCTTTCCCAAAATCTCCCGAAACCAGCTTTCAAATACAGCCATCTGACTCAAGTCGGAGCGCATTACTACATGAGTGGTTTGCTCGCTCAGGATCGCCAGACAGGTGTGCTGATTGGCGACACTCCTGGTGAGCAGGCAGGGAAGATTCTCGAGAATGTGCAGGTGCTGATGGCGGAATTTGGTCTCGGCTTTGAACATTTGGCTATGGCCAGAATTTTTACCACCCAGATGGAAAAATTTGCCGAGATCAATGCGGCGTGGGAAAAAATATTCAGTCACATAAGCGAAGCGCCCCCTGCGCGCACTTCGATCGGCGTGGCTGCGCTGCCGCTGGGCGCCAAGGTGGAGATTGAATTTACTTTTTATAAAGAATAATCAACGCAGGGATTTACGAATATCTTGCGTGATGAGGGTTAGGAGCATATGGAATTATCGGGCTCCGGTTTCGCATAATCCATAATGCACTGCACCAGCACGTTTATGTTTCATAAGTCGCCATTGTTCAGGCAGGGTCAGCAAATCCAGGGGCTGGTCAGCTTCGATATACACAAGCGCAGAAGGAGCTAGCCAGCCGTTTTCCTGCAATAAACGACAGCAGGGTTCGTAAAAGCCAGCCGCGTAGGGTGGATCAACAAAAACCACATCAAATTGCTGCTCGGGACTGTTTGTTTGCAGCCAGTCCAACGCATTTTTTTGCATAAGCTGCAGGCTTTCGGTTTTCAGCTGGACCGCATTGGTGCGAACAGCGGTAGCCGCTTTGGCATCAAGTTCAAAGCAAAGGACAGACTTGGCGCCACGCGACAACGCTTCAAAACTCAACACTCCGCTGCCGGCAAACAGATCGAGACATCTTGCACCGACAATCGGCGCCTGAAGCCAGTTGAATAGCGTTTCCCTGACGCGGTCAGGAGTGGGTCTGATATCGGGAATATCGGCAAAGTTAACCACTCGGCTGCGCCATTCGCCACCGATGATGCGCAGGCGATTGCGCGCCTTACTGGAATCAGCGGTCATTATTTGTAACTGCAGTAATCATGTAATCTTGTCTTTTTCTTTATAAAGCCACAGTTGAAAGCTGCCTGTACAGGCATTAGCTATAGAACGGCACTGCCTTGACTGGTAGCATTGTAACCTCATTGGTTGTAAGTATTCCCTTATGTTTGGATTTGGAAAAAAGCCCAAAACCGAGTCTGAAGAGACTTTGCCCGAGCAAGAGCAGAAGCCCGCTGAAGAGGCCGCGCCTACTTCATTTTTTGGCAGACTCAGGGCAGGCCTCGCTCGCACGCGTGACAATCTTGCGCAAGGGCTCGGCACACTGTTGCTTGGCAAAAAAGTCATTGATCAGGCTTTGATGGATGAGCTCGAGACGCGCCTGTTAACAGCCGATGTTGGTATCAAAGCCACTGCAGCCATCGTCGACGAGCTTGCTGCGCGAGTAAAACGTAACCAGCTTGCTGATTCCGATGCGCTGTACCAGGCGCTGAAAGAAATTCTGCAGACGATGTTGAAACCCTGCGAGGTTCCGCTAAAAATACCGCCCAACAATGGCAAACCTTACGTGATTCTCATGGTAGGGGTTAACGGCGTTGGCAAAACCACCACCATTGGCAAACTGGCCAAACACTTTCAGGGCGAAGGCCGTTCCGTCATGCTCGCTGCCGGCGATACATTTCGCGCAGCGGCCGTAGAACAATTGCAGGTCTGGGGCGACCGTAATCATGTTCATGTAGTTGCGCAGCACACAGGTGCAGATAGCGCCTCCGTTATTTTCGATGCGTATCAGTCAGCGTTGGCAAAGGGCATTGATGTGCTGATTGCCGATACGGCCGGGCGTCTGCATAACAAGAGTAACCTGATGCAGGAGCTTGAAAAAGTCGTTCGCGTATTGAAGAAACTCGATGCCGATGTGCCGCAGGAAATTCTTCTCGTGCTCGATGCCACTACAGGCCAGAATGCCCTGTCACAAGCCCGCAGCTTTAACGAGTCCGTCCATGTCAGTGGCCTCGTGTTAAGTAAGCTGGATGGCACTGCCAAGGGCGGCATGGTGTTTGCGATAGCCAAGGAATTGGGCTTACCGTTGCGTTTTATTGGTATCGGCGAAAAAGTCGAGGATTTACGACCTTTCGCTGCACAACCCTTCGTTGAAGCGCTATTCTCCACAGGTGCTGACTGATTTGGTTTACGCATGATCAAGTTTGATGATGTCAGCAAACGCTATCCTGGTGGTCATGAAGCACTCAGCCATATCGATTTTCATCTTGGGCGTGGAGAGCTGGCGTTTCTGACTGGCCACTCGGGCGCGGGCAAAAGCACACTGCTCAAACTCATCATGCATATGGAGCTTGCGAGCAGCGGGCAGGTCATTGTCAATGGCCAGAACCTCAATAAACTGAAACGCCGGCAAGTGCCTTTTTACCGGCGCAATATCGGCCTGGTGTTTCAGGATCATCAGTTGCTGTTTGATCGCACAGTCTACGACAACGTTGCACTACCTCTGTTGATTGCGGGCTACGAACCTCGTGAAGCGGCGCGGCGAGTGCGTGCTGCGCTCGACAAAGTCGGGTTGCTGCACAAGGAAAACCAGAATCCCATCGCGCTTTCGAGCGGCGAGCAACAACGGGTTGGTATTGCGCGCGCGGTAGTAAACAAACCACTGTTGCTGCTGGCTGATGAGCCAACGGGCAACCTTGATCCTGAGCTGTCCGCCGAGATCATGGAGTTGTTCGAGCAGTTCAGTAGCGTTGGTGTAACAGTGCTGATCGCAAGTCACGATCTAAGCCTGATTTCCCGACTCGAACATCGCATGCTGGTGCTCGACCATGGCCGCTTGTTGCCGGTAGGACAGGAATAACCCATGGCGCGCATGAGCGAAAAAAAAACCAAGCCAGTTCTGGGTCAATCACGACCAAAAGCCAACTCTGCGTGGCAAAATCTTTTCGCGCAGCATCAGGAAACGGCCGTCGACAGTTTGTTGCGCTTGTTGTTGGAACCCCTTGCCAGTTTGCTGACCTGGGCCGTAATCGCGATCGCACTGGCCTTGCCGCTGACACTGATCCTGCTTCTGCAAAATCTGCAGCAGATTGGCAGTGGGCTTGATCAGGTCAGTAATATTTCATTATTCATGGTTCCTGAGGTCACGGCACAAACGCTGGATGAAACCCTCAGGGATATTTCAGTGCGAACAGATGTGGCCGCAGCAGAGCTCATAACATCGGAGCAGGCCCTGCAGGAATTCGAACAAAACTCCGGTTTCGGCGAAGCCCTGCAGGGCCTTGATACCAATCCGCTGCCAGCGGTAATCCTCGTGACTCCAGCAGCTACTTCGCAGCCAGCAGTCGAAGCTCTGCATGCTGAACTTGCCGCCAATCCCAATGTGGAATATGCGCAACTGGACCTCGCCTGGCTGCAGCGCCTCAACGCCATAGTCGAATTTGCATCACGTATGGCCACGCTGCTGGCACTAATGTTGGGCGCTGGCGTGATACTTGTAATCGGCAATACCGTGAGACTTGCCATCGAAAATAGACGCGCAGAAATTGTGGTGATAAAACTCGTCGGCGGCACCGACGCCTACGTAAGTCGGCCGTTTTTATACACGGGGCTCTGGTACGGCGTCGGTGGCGGTTTGCTGGCCGTGCTGTTGATCAGTCTCGTCATGTTTGGCCTGCAAGGCCCCGTATCCCGGCTAGTTGGCGTGTATGACAGCAATTTCAGCCTGATCGGACTTGGCATCAGCAACAGTTGTCTCGTGCTCATGGTGGCGGGATTTCTAGGTTGGTTCGGCGCGTGGATTTCGGTGCTGCGGCATTTGCGCGCAATTGAACCGCGTTGACAGATGAATTTACGGCTTGGCCACATTCCTGGTATTTCAGGTACACTTGCCCTCACTTTCAGTTTTTCTGATTCATTAATCCAGGACCATACAAGGAGATCAACATGGCCTTTACCTTGCCGCCGCTGCCCTATGCTCAGGACGCGCTCGTTCCACACATCTCAAAAGAAACACTCGAATACCATCATGGCAAACATCACAACGCTTACGTGGTAAAACTCAACTCATTGCTCGAAGGTTCGCCTGATGCCAGCAAGTCGCTGGAAGAAGTGATCAAGTCAGCGGCCCCAGGCCCGGTGTTCAACAATGCCGCGCAAATCTGGAACCACACCTTCTACTGGCACAGCCTGAGTCCTACTGGCGGCGGCGAACCCACGGGCGCGCTGGCTGACGCTATCAAGAAGAGCTTTGGCTCCTTTGCCGATTTCAAAACAAAGTTCACTGACAGTGCGATCAACAACTTCGCGTCTTCATGGACCTGGCTCGTGAAAAAATCCGACGGCAGCCTCGCCATCGTCAACACCTCCAATGCCGGAACCCCGCTGACGGATCCATCTGTTAAAGCGCTGCTTACTGTTGATTTGTGGGAACACGCCTATTACATCGATTACCGAAATCTGCGTCCCAAATACATGGAAGGTTTCTGGGCGCTCGCCAACTGGAATTTCGCAAGCCAGAACTTCGGCGGCTGAACCTTTCCTGATTTGGTTGTGCCAGATCAAACAAAAGCGGGCCTGCGGCTCGCTTTTGCATTTTTGGGCCCCATAATAAATCCGTCACGGTTTCGTTATGGTATTTGTTATGTTGAAGCCACTCCTCCTCATTATTCTGTCGGCCCTAAGCGCCGGCTTTACTGTTGCCCAGGAAGCGACTCTCGGTGCGATGGATGTAGAACAGCCTGAAGGCTGGGATGATGGCATTTCTCTCGCTAAAGCAGTCGATATCAATCCAGACCCGAAGATCGTCGAGATAGAGCTCGAAGCAAAAATCACCGAAATGGAAATTATCCCGGGCAAAATGACGCCAGTGTGGACTTACAACGGTTCGCTGCCCGGCCCATTGATCAGCGCAAATGTCGGCGATCGCCTGATTGTGCATTTCAAAAATTCTGTGCCTGCATCCACGAGTGTTCACTGGCATGGCATGCGGCTGCCCAACAACATGGATGGCGCGCCGGGTCTTACCCAGGATCCCGTTGAAACCGGTGGTGAATTCGTCTACGACTATGTGGTTGGGGATGCCGGTACCTACTGGTATCACCCACATATCGATTCCGCAGCCCAGGTAGGTTATGGCCTTTATGGCCCCATTATTGTGAAAGATCCGGCTGACCCCAAAGTCTTCGGTGACGACCTCGTACTCATGCTTTCCGACATGAGCCTGGAACCCGATGGCCAGTTCAAGCCCGCCAACGCCGGCACCGCATTCGGCGACCTCTTCGGCCGCGAAGGTGAGGTCCTGCTCGTAAATGGCAAAGTCATGCCTGAGCTGAAAGTTCGGCAGGGCAAGCAACAGCGCTGGCGCGTAATCAATGCGACACGCGCGCGCTATTACACGCTGCGTTACAAACGTATCCCGCTCTACAAGCTCGGTGGCGACAATGGTCTCGCGGCCCGCACCAACATAGTCGATGAGATCAAGATAGTTCCCGGCGAACGTGCCGACTTCGTGTTCACTCCGCCTGATGCGCCGGGCACTGAAGACGTGCTCAAGTGGTATCCGACCGAACGTGGTTATGGCACCACGTTCAACCGCTTTTCAGAAGCCATGATGACAATCAAAACCGTCGATGAGCCAGCTGTTATCCCGGCAACAATTCCCGAGCAATTACGCGATATTCAACCCATCGATATTGCGGGTGCCATGGAGCAGGAAATCAACCTGACTATCGTGATCGATTCCAATGACCAGGTCATCATGGGCATTAATGGCAAGCATCATGACCATGCCATACCGATTGAGGCCAAGGTAGGCGAGACGCAAGTATGGACCGTGCGCAACGACACCGATTTTGCGCATCCGTTTCACATGCACGGTTTCTTCTTTCAGGTGCTCGATGACGCCCGTGTACCGGAATGGAAGGACACGGTCGACGTTCAGAGTAAAACCTCACTCAAACTTGCCGTGACCTTTGATAATCGCCCCGGCATGTGGATGTATCACTGCCACATTCTCGACCATGCTGAAGCCGGCATGATGGGCCATCTGCATGTGGCTCCTGCCGATGCATCACAAGTGGACGAGCATGCCAATCATACTGAATGAATGATTCAGGTATCCGCAGGTTGGTAAGTAACCGCTTACTTTAGCCAGCCTGTCGACTTTGACTATCCAGCCAGGGAATGGTCATGGGGCCTTCGGGCAGGACAGCTATGCGTGCTGTGTTTGGCAACCCAGCAACAGCTCCTTTGACAAACGCATTCAGATCGGCAACCGGCTCAAAGTGGGCCTTGAGCAGATCCCCAGCCTCGAGTTCGCTGAACACCGCAATCCGCGCCTTCAACTGAATCAATGCCAGCAGCTGGTTCTGCCACTGGTCTTGCTGGGCAAAACCGGGGCTGAATAGCGCATCCAGAAACGCCTGCGGGCCTTCGTACTCGAACAGAAATTTCTGAAAGTTGCCGTGCACCGGAAAGCCGTCATTACAACGGGCGGCGACGATGATGAGGCCGCCATCTTCGACAATCTGCGCTGCGGCTGACATACCTTTCACAGCCTGATACAAATTCTGATCGAGCGGATAGCCGCTGTTGCTGGTGATAACCACTGGGTAGGCATGATCACATCTGACCATGGCGGTTGCCTTGGCAAACGCGCAGCCCTGGTCATGGGCGGTGACGACATCACCACAGAAGAAAGCGGTGATCTGCCCTTGGGAATTGAGCGTGACATTGATACAGAAATCGACCCCGGCCTGCGCGCCATTCCGGCGGATCTGTTCCTGGGTCGGATTGCGGTCGAGATTGCCCCAAGTGCTGCGAGGATCGCCAATCACGGCGGCGCGGTGATAGAACATGATCGATTCAAAATCGGTAATGCCCGGGAAAATCGCCTTATAGCCACCGGAAAAGCCGGCCATGAAATGGGGTTCGATAAAGCCCATGATAATGCGTTTATCGGCTTCCACATAATGGCGGTTCATATAAATGGGGAATCCGCCCTCGCGCGTGCCTATCTGACGCAGGGAGTCAGGATCGAAGGCGTTGTGATTGATCACCTTGTATCGGGCAGCGATGTCAGCCCCCACCATGCGCACAATTTCCTGTGGGGTGTTCGGGCGATGGGTACCCGTGCCGATGATTATGACAAAGTTCTCGACTGGTACATGGTCAAGCTCCGCGAATAGCCAGGTCAGCAGGCGCTCGGACGGAAGTGCCCGCGTAATATCGGGAATTACCACTGCAATCTGATGGCCAGTGTTTATCTGCTTGCTGAGCGGCTCACATCCGAGCGGTTTGCGCAGGGCTTCGGCAAATGACGCTGCTTCGTTCTCAAGGCCCACAACGAAGCGCGGCCTGATGACATCAACCAGAGGATGCGGGACTTCGAGCGCAATGCGCGTATTGCCATAAGGCAGTTCAATCTGCATGGGTAACGTGATTTCCTCATGTGTGGATGGCTTCAGCGTGAGCCGAGGGTTTCAGTCTCTGAAGACAAGCTTAAAAAAGTAGAAACGAAGGATTCAAAGCGTGCAACAAAACGGGCGTGTGGCCTGTCTCCTGCCATACATTTATTCGGTCTTGAGCCAGTATACGATGGTGCGCCAGCACCAAGATAGAGCTTGATTCCACTGATTAAGTGGTTTACTTTGAAGTACTTTTTTCGCTGGCAATTACAGTCAAAACAAGCGTCCACTTTTCATTTAAACCCAAAAACAAGCTAACCAGGGAGAGTTGTTATGGCAACTTTACAGATCAACGGTCAAACGATGGACATCGGGGAAATCGATCCCTCCACCCCGCTTTTGTGGGTGCTGCGGGATACGGTTGGTCTCCTCGGTACAAAATACGGCTGCGGTATAGCGCAGTGCGGAGCCTGCACAGTACATCTCAACGGCGCGCCAGTACGCTCTTGTCAGATCCCGGTTGGTAATCTTACTAACGAACAAATCACCACTATCGAAGGACTTGCTGCTGCAGATGGCGCGCTGACCCCGGTACAGCAGGCATGGGTTGAGCACGATGTTGCCCAGTGCGGTTACTGCCAGGCTGGCCAGATCATGAGTGCCACTGCTTTATTGAGCAACAATTCCAATCCAACTGATGAAGATATTGACGCAGCAATGTCAGGCAATATCTGCCGCTGTGCCACTTATACCCGAATCAAACGCGCCATTAAATCTGCCGCTTCAAGCATGAATGGCACTGCCTTCTACAATGCTGCCGAACAGGGAGAGCGAGTATGAACAAGCCAATCAATACACAACACCAAGCTCTGCCTCTCGCAGAATTGCCCGAGTTTTTTCAGGAAATGATCACTGCCAGTGACCTGCCGGAGATCAAACTGCCTGAAGTAAGCCGTCGCGGCTTCCTGCGGTTGAGTGGTTTTGCCGGCGGCGGTTTGATCCTCGGTGGCTTCGCTACGGCAGGTAGCAAGAAAGCTTTCGCGCAAGAGGCTGCTGCATCCGACGTTGCGACGCTGAGCGCCTTTGTACAGATCAAACCCGATGGTCGCATCAATATCTTTGCCAAAAATCCCGAATGCGGACAGGGTATCAAAACCGGTCTGCCGCTGATCATTGCCGAGGAACTCGATTGCGCCTGGGAACACGTGGATGTCGTGCAAGCAGACGTTGACGTAACCAAGTACGGCAACCAACTTGCCGCGGGCTCACTTTCCACCCTGCAGAATTGGATGGGTATGCGCCAGGCTGGCGCGACTGCGCGTGCGATGATTCTCGCCGCCGCTTCGCAGCAACTGAAACTTCCGGTTGCCGAACTGACCACGGCCGACACCAAAGTACTGCATGCCGCTTCCAACCGGGAGTGGAGCTATGGCGAATTCGCCGAACTGGCTGCAACAATGCCAGTACCCGATGTCGCTACGCTGACGCTGAAAGACCAGAGTCAGTTCAAGCTGCTTGGCCGCCGTTTCACTGGCGTGGATAACATCGCAATCGTCACCGGCAAACCGCTGTTCGGTGCCGACACGGTTCTACCCGACATGGCTTACGCCACCTACACCAAGTGCCCGCAGATCGCCGGTAAAGCAGTTTCCTTTAATGAAGCGCACATCAAGTCCCTGCCGGGCGTGATTGATGCTTTCATCATCGATCCTTTCCTGGATGCGCGCTTCTTCAGCGCCAACAATGGCGCTCACTTCGGTGGCGTGGCCATCGTTGCCAGCAATACGTGGACGGCGATCAAAGCGAAGCGTGAGCTCGAAGTCGAGTGGGACACTTCCACCGCCGAAACCGCTACCTGGGAAGAGCTCGTGGCACGGGCCACTGCTATTGCCGAGCAGGATGGCGAGCCGCTGATGGTCAACATAGGTCCTCCCGGCCCGAACGGCCCGAATCGTGGACCCGCCGACCGTGGCGATGCACCTGCTGCTCTGGCAAGTGCCGCGAAGGTGGTCTCTGCGTTCTATGAATACCCCTACGCCTCTCACGCTCAGCTCGAACCTGAAACCACCACGGCCTTGTTCAAGGACGGTAAAATCGAAGTTTGGGCACCTGCGCAAATTCCGCAAGGTGGTGAAGCCGGTGCTGCGGTTGTGGCAGGCGTTGAGGCCGTAAATTCGACCCTGCACATGACACGTATCGGTGGCGGCTTCGGTCGTAAACTGGCTAATGACTACGTGTTTGAAGCCACTGCAATCGCGCGTCGCATGGAAGGTCGTCCCGTTAAATTACAGTGGACCCGTGAAGACGACATGATGCACGACTTCTTCCGCCCCGGCGGCTTCCATTCATATAAGGCAGGTCTTGATGCCAGCGGCAAGCTCGTTGCCTTCCAGGACCATTTCATCAGCATGACCGGCAACGGCACAGGTCCAATGACCAGTGCAGATCTGTCTGCGACGGTCTTCCCGATGGACGTAGTGCCCAATCTCAAGCTGACGCAGACACTGTTCCAGAACGGCATCCCGACGGGACCTATGCGTGCGCCTTCTTCCAATGCGATCGCTTTCACTTTCCAGAGTTTCATGCATGAACTGGCTGTAGCTTCCGGCAAGGATCATGTGCAGTTCATGTTAGATACGCTGGGTGACGAACTCCCATCGGAAAACCCGCAAGGCATGCACAGAGGCCGCGCTGCGAGCGTTATCAAGACAGTTGCAGAGCGTGCGGGCTGGGGCAAAGAAATGCCTGCAGGTCGTGCACTTGGCCTGTCCTTCTATTTCTGCCACTCAGGTTATGTCGCGCAGATTGCAGATGTAGAAGTCAGTGCGAACAAAGACGTGAGGGTACACAAGGTGTGGGCAGTGGCCGACTTCGGTTTCATCCACAACCTCAACGGTGCCGAAAATCAGCTTGAAGGGGGCATCGTTGACGGCTTAAGTCAGTTGTTCAATGCCAAGATCACCTTTAACAATGGCGTGATTCAGCAGCAGAACTTCCATCAATATCCTTTGCTCAGAATGCCGCAAACTCCGGAGTTGGATACCTTCTTCCTGGAGCCGTCAGAGTTCAATCCTTCAGGTGGTGGCGAGCCTTCCCTGCCGCCCTTGCTGGCTGCAGTAAGCAACGCGATCTTCAATGCAACCGGAGAGCGTATCCGCAAGATGCCGCTGTCCGAGTCTGGCTACAGGCTGGTATAAGTTCGCAAGAAAAGCTTGAAAGAAAAAAGCCGGATTAGTCCGGCTTTTTTTATGAGGTTTTTTAATTCCGCTTTTCTATTTTAATACGTGTAGTGATACCGCAATTCAAACCGATCATCATTCTTT
>CAIYIP010000192.1 GCA_903926285.1 uncultured Gammaproteobacteria bacterium | reverse complement strand
GAAATTTGCAGTATGGGTCAGATGATCAAATACCAGACTGCGCGAGCGTGTGTTCAGGCCTTCTTGCCGATATTGGTAGATCAAGGGCACGGGATGATCTGCGTCCCAGCGCACCTGGCTTTCTTCAATAACGGAAGCCAGCGTCTGGCCCAGCAAATCCAGCGAAATTTCAGCTTGGAGCCAGTAAGTAGAGGTTTCTGCATCATAGCGAAGATAGCGGGAAGCCTCCGCCTCGAAATTATCGTAACTTGCGTTATAAGAAATTTCGAATGGAACCGGCGGTGCAGCATATAACAATGGCAATACCAGACATGCAACGACGCCCAGGCAGCCTTTCATGAATGTCGGAAAGGCCACGATCTGCTGCATTTGCATCAATCCCTTTTTTTGCATGATAGACATTTTAAAGAATGTGAGAAGATTAACAATGATTGATGAACAGCACATGAATGTGACGGGCAATGATCCGCACGGCGCAGTATGCGGTGTATGCACCGGCGCCTATGGGTTATCATGACCAACTATGAAAAGTAATTTTTTCGTCACGAGCTTTCTCTTCACAACTTTGTTCATCACTCGATGGAAAGCATTTTTCTGCTGTATTACGGGCGTTTTTTTGCTGTGGCTCCCCATTTCTTCCACTTTTCTTAAGGCTGCAGAAATTACTGGCCTATACGATGCAGCCATCCCCATCTCCACCCGCGACAATGAGCGTGAGCGGCAACAGGCCTATGGTGTCGCGTTGCAGGAAGTTCTGCTTAAGCTGACGGGGCGGCAGGACACACTTGAAGATCCTGAAATAAAACGTGGCATTGCCAACGCACAGAGCTATGTCGAATCCTGGACCTATCGTACTGTGCCCGCAGCGACAGCTGCCGTAACACCAAGCCCAGTACAAACAGGTGCAGTACCAACAACGGCTAACGAACAACTAGTGCTGCAAGTCGGCTTTTTTCCATCTGAAATCCAGAATTTGCTGAACACCGCAAGAATTCCGATATGGCCGCACAACCGGCCTGAAACACTGCTCTGGATTGTTGTTCAGGAAGAACTGGGTGAACGGACGATGATCGGAACTACCGTGGAAAATTATTCTGAGCTTGTGCAAGAGATTCAGGCTGCCGCGGACAAACGTGGTTTGCCCCTATTGCTGCCACTGCTGGATTTTGCTGACCAGCGTGCACTCCAACTCGAGCCACTGTGGAATTTTGATCAAGCAGCAATACGCCAGGCCTCGCTGCGTTATGGTAATGAAAGCATCCTGGCCTTACGCATTTTTCACTCCATCAGCGGTGAAACCATCAGCAAGGCCCAGTATTTATTTCGTGATCAGGTAGTCGAGCTGAATTTCGTCGAGGATTCACTGGAGCCTGTTGTTGAAGGCAGTATCAATCTTATGGCGGAACAACTGGCCGGTTATTATTCGGTTCTGCTTTCCAGCTCAGAAGGTAGGACCGAAGTTGTTATGACAGTCGAAGGCATCAAGGGATTGAAGGATTATGCTGAGCTTGTGCAATATGCCAATAACATGACAACCGTGGACAAGGTGGATGTCGTCAGTGTGGAAAATGGAGCCGTGCAACTCCGCTTGTTCACCAG
>CAIYIP010000191.1 GCA_903926285.1 uncultured Gammaproteobacteria bacterium | reverse complement strand
GGGAATCGTTCGCATGGATGCGAACGTAAGCTACATGGACGTACTTGCGCGGCCCCCGGAATCTTCATGGAGCAGGCCTTAACCAAGCGCCATTCGACTGTGGGGTTTATTACACATTTGTGCCGATTATGATTTTAACTACAAGGAAAAAGGCAAATGGCTACATACAAAAAATTAAACACATCACGCAAGCTGCTGGTATCAGCAATTTCGGTTGTATTGGGGGGATGGACCGCTGAATCCGGATTTGCCCAGGACGGTACGATAGAGGAGATTTCCGTTACCGGTTCGCGCATCAGGCAAACGTCAGGAATGATTACACCTACACCTGTCACTGCGGTGACCATGCCTGAACTGACCAACTTCGATCCAGGCGGCACTGTTGCAGAGCAGTTGAACAGCCTGCCGCAATTCTTCGGCAACCGCAGTGCGCAGAGTTCCACGGGCGCCTTGAACGCCGGCTCCGGTTCCAGCTTTCTCAACCTGCGCGATCTCGGTTCCAACCGCACGCTCGTGCTGTTTGACGGCTCACGCGTTGTGCCTGCCGACATTACCGGCTCGGTAGGGATCGATACTTTTCCGACCGCATTGATGAGCACTGTTGATGTGGTAACGGGTGGCGCGTCCGCCGCCTATGGTGCTGATGCGTTGGGCGGCGTGGTGAACTTTGTACTCAATCGCGAATTTGAAGGAATCAAGTTTGAAACCGGTGCGGGCGTTACCGAACAGGGCGACGGCCAGCGCTGGAACGTTTCTGTCGCGGGTGGCAAACAGATTGGTGACCGGCTGCATCTTGTCGGCTCGGTGGAAGCACTGCAGATCAAGCAGATTCTGCGCGATCCAACCGAACTGGATAACGACTGGTGGCAACGCTGGGGCTGGGTCACAAATCCCAAATGGGTATCTGCCACCGCAACACCCGGTGAGCCGCAGCGCCTGACACTGCCCTGGGTTTCGTCAACTGAACACACACCTACCGGCATGATCTGGGCCAGAACCGCCTCAAACAGCACGGCAACCCTGCGCCCCTTCGCGTTCAACGGCATGACCTTCACGGACGACGGCTCCGCTGTCAGGCCTTTTATCAAGGGTGATGTGTATGCAGCACCCAACCGCACAGGTTCCACTAAATCCATGTCGGGTGGTCCGGAAGGTGAGATAGCAAACAGGGCGTTTGAAAACGGACCTTACGGTGCCGAGACCATCACACGCTCCATGTTCACCGGTGCCAAATATGATTTCAGCGACAGTCTCTCAGGTTTTGCGCAAGTCATGGTCGGCAGGGCCGAGACCAACTCGCCAGGCCGCCGCAGCCAGTATTTCCTGCGCGATACTTTCCACGCCACAATTTTCCGCGACAACGCTTTCCTGCCGGCCAGTGTCGCATCGGCGATGGATACCGCGGGCATTAGTTCGTTCCAGCTGCATAAGGCCGGCGCGTTCAAGGGCGACAACAACGTGGATGAAGGTGACGGCAAGGAAGCCTTCACCACGTATTCGTGGAGTGTCGGCTTCGATGCCGTGCTGCCTAATGGCTGGGACATGAGAGCGTCCTGGCAATCCGGGGAGTCTGACAACCGCGCAGGCCTTTACGGGCAAATCAGGATTGACCGCATGTTTCTCGGCATGGATGCCGTACGCGATCCGAAAACCGGCGCGATTGTCTGCCGCGTGCAGCTCTACAATCCGACTCCTGCGCAGCTCGCGGCCTCCTCCGGCGTCCAAGGCAAGACCTCCATCGTCGGCGGTCCACTGAAGTCCCCGATTGGCCTCGACAACACCGTGCGTGATTGTGTGCCCTACAACGTCATGGGTGCGGGCAATATGAGCAAGGAGGCCGTCGACTATACTCAGTCAGACAGGATTGAAGTCAGCAACGTGGAACAGGATTTTGCCGAGCTGCTGGTCAGTGGCGAGCTGATTCAGGGCTGGGCGGGTCCGTTGTCGTTTGCCGCGGGTCTCACGTGGCGCGAACAAGGTTTCAATCAGTACGTGCTGTCCGATGTGTACGAGCTTGGGCCACCCCAGAATGCGCCTGAACTTGGTATTCAGGGTATCTCGAGCGGATACAGCGGCGGTAGCGGCTCACTGCATCGACTCTCCTCGCAGCGGAATGCGCAGGGCGAGCTTGATGTGTGGGAATGGTTCACCGAGCTCAACGTGCCACTCTGGCACGCTGCCGAGGGCGCCCAGCGCCTCGACACTACACTGGCCTATCGCTCTTCCGAATACTCGCGTTCAGGCAGAATCGAAAGCTGGAAACTCGGCGTCGATTTCCAGGTGCTTGAGGATCTGCGCTTCAGGGCAACCAAGTCCCGGGACGTGCGCGAGCCTACATTTACCGAACTGTTCAACAATCGCGGCGGCGGAGGTGCCAACATCAACGTTGGCGCCGGACCGTCGCTTTTCATCACAGCAAGCAGTGACGGCAACCCCAACCTCAGGCCTGAAATCGGCGACACCCAAGTTACCGGTTTTGTCTATCAGCCCAGCTTTGTTGAAGGGCTGCAGTTTTCCGCGGACTGGTATGATGTCAAGATCAAGGATGCAGTCGGCTCTCTTGGTGCACAACGCATCTATGATGAATGTACATCAGGAAATACCAACTTCTGTTCCGCGATCGATTATGATTCCTCGGGCGTGGTTACCCTTATCCGCAACGGTTACATCAATGTGAACGCGGCCAGGGTGCGCGGGGTGGATGTCGAAGGCTCTTACCGCACCGAACTCGATTTCTTCCCCAGCCAGAATGAATCACTGTCGCTCAGGATGCTGGCAGGTTACGTAAAGGAGCGCTCTGATACGCCGCTGGGTGGAACCCTGCTGGACGCTTCCGGAGGACTCGGTTCACCGGATCTCACGGCGAACGCCACCTTGTCCTACAGTGTCGGCGCTTATAGTATCCGCCTGCAGCAACGTTTCGTTGATGACACCATCAGGGATATTCGCTGGGTGGAGGGGGTGGATGTGGACGACAATACCGTGTCCTCGGGTAACTACACCAGCATGGGACTTTCGTATGGCAGTGAAACCGACAACGGCGGCACCTGGAACGTGACGTTTAACGTCAACAACCTGTTCGACCGTCCACCACCGATTGTTGCAAGTTATGGCACAGGCGGAACAGCACAAACGATACCAAATGGTTATGATTTATACGGAAGGCGCTATCAGCTCAGTTTCAGTTCGAATTTCTAGCGCCATATAACCTGCCGTCAACTCCACTTGTTGCACGTGGAGTTGACGGCAACAGAAACAATTGATGTTTCATTTTTATTGAGGAGTAAGTTCATGAACAAATATTTCCGCGGCGCATCGATCATCGTGTTGGCTACCTCGCTTGCCACGCCAACGCTGGCCCATCATTCGTTTTCCGCCCAGTACGACGGCGAAAAAATCGTGAAGATGACGGGCACCGTCACCAAAATCGAATGGCAGAATCCGCACGTTTATATTTATGTCGACGTGGCGGATGCCAAGGGTGGTTATGCACAGTGGGCGCTTGAGATGGGCGCACCCGCAGTATTGACCCGCACACTGGGCTGGACCCGTTCCACGCTCAACATCGGTGATCAGATCAACGTTGAAGGCAGAGGCGCCCGCGATGGCAGCAATCTGGCGAATGCACGCACGGTGACGCTGGCCTCGGGTGAAACCCTGGGCGCAGGTTCCAGCGAAACCGTAACCCCGTGAAGTCCGGAGAGCAGCTGATCATGACAAAACCGAAATTTCGTATGCGCCAACTGTCGTTGCTGTGCGCCGCACTTGCATTAGCCCTGCCCATCATGGCGCAACCACCAGCTGCACCAGCGGCGCCCGCAAGACCTACGCCGCGCTTCGCCGATGGCACCGTTAACTTGGGCCTGCCGGCTGGAGAAAGGGGCTTCTGGGGCAACAGCGGCAGTATTTACGGCCGTGGCAACCGCAGTCATCAAACCAACTTGCTGGAAGAGGAAATTCCGTTCCAGCCATGGGCGAAGGCGCTTTATGATTTCCGCAACGCCAACAATCAAAAGGACGATCCACATTCGCGCTGCATGCCGCCCGGCCCTACGCGCTTGATCGAAACCGTCAATGGCTTCGAGATTCTGCAGATGCCTGAACTCAATCGTGTCTACTTCGCGTTTGGTGGCGGACCGCGTACCTGGCGTGTGGTGTACACCGACAGTAGACCACTGCCAGACATTGATAATCCCGACACGATTCCAACTTACATGGGTTACACCAGTGCCCACTGGGAAGGCGACACCTTGGTAGTCGAATCCAACGGCTTCAACGAAAAAACCTGGTTTGCGCAAGGTGGTTTGCCGCACACGCGTTTCCTGCATTTGACCGAACGTTTCTCGCGGCCAAACATGGATACGCTGCGTTACGAACTGACGGTAGATGATGCTGGCGCTTATACCCGCACATGGACTGGCGGCTTCGATGTCGTCTGGACTTACAACGCGTGGGATGGCACCGACAGCGGCGAAATCCACGAATATT
>CAIYIP010000190.1 GCA_903926285.1 uncultured Gammaproteobacteria bacterium | reverse complement strand
GTCAGCAGGTTGAATCCGCAATGGGCAAATGACATGGGGAATATCACCAGGATTTTTACGGAACTGGCATTTTCCAGCGAAGCCAATAATCCTCAAAAACTACAGCAGCTACGCAGGTCCATACGGCGCTTCCGTTGGCTAAATTAGCTCTTATCCCAAGGGGCAAGGTGACCTTTTGGTTCCACTTTTGGTTCCACCCAAAATTGTACCTTCCTTCATTCTAGTTTTTTGCCTTTATACGATTTCTGATGAGCGCTATTGGCTCATCAATAATTTTAATAAGTGCCAAACTGAAGGCAATGATTAAGAGACCTGTCAATATCCAGCTGACTGGTGAGAATTGATATTTTAAAGACTCCACCTGTCCATAAACAATAAAAGAAACCAATGCACCTATTTGCAAATGGATAAGATAAATAGGATAGGAAAAATCACCCAAAAATTTATCCATCTTGGCAGAAATTGACCAGATTATTTTGCCTCTAATAATCCCATAAATTAATAGTGTGCAAATGATCAGGTTGATGTACATGAATATTTCTGTAAGTTGCAACATGTCGGCTGCTTGCACTAACGAGGCAATGACAGCATTAATTATCAGCAAGGTAACCAGTATCTTGCAGTGGGATAAATAATCGAGCCACTTGGGCTGCCATTTCTCCTGTTGCAAAAAGTAAAGGAAAGCACCTACGGAAAATGGCAAAGATCCAGCCGGAATGGCAAAATAACGTGCGTGCCAGCTGTAGTTCATGAGATAGGTCAACAATACATATACACAGGACAAGAAAATCCAGCAACCGGTGCGTAACTTTGTTTTGGAAATTCCAAAAGCAATTAAGCAGTAGTAGAACAACTCAGTAGTTAAAGCCCAGGTCGCAGGTGAAAGCCTCGGCACCACTTCATTCGGAAATAATGCGAATGACACCATGGTGATGTTGGTCAACACTAACGCTGGAGTTTCTGGCAAAGCGAGGGAGTTCGACATTATCGTAGTGTTTGCCTGACCTAAAACGATAATTATCACAATGCTCAACAAACAAGCTATCCAGTAGCTCGGATATAACCTAAGAAACCTGTTTTTCAGAAATTTGGTGACGCCTTTCCTACTATAGGAGTAAGTATTTTGCATGACGAGTGTCATCAAATAGCCACTCAGAATAAAGAAGCCAAAGACAGCATAACGACCGATATCGCTGAGCCAGAACAGGTGCCCGACAAGCACCATTACGGCGAGCAAAAAACGCAGTAGACCAAACACCTTTACCAGCCTGACATGAGTGAGTTACAAGTACTGAACATACCTTCAATCACGATGAATTAACGTGAATATATGCGCAAAAATCTTGATGTTTGCTGATGCCAAGGGTTTGCAATTGAAGGTGTCGCCTTACTCGTGGCTAACAACCTTCAATTGTGGGTATCTCGCTATTTATTCGTTCAAGTGTTAACTGCGGGTCCGGTCCATAAAATCTGTGCCAGATCCGCGACTGATTCCTTGCAACTACCTGCAATCCAGGCAGCCAGGCGAGTCGACACGTCGGGATATGTGAGTTGTATTCCGGGTTTACGGGCATGCAGCCATGCGGCAATTACTTTCGCATCAAGATCATGAATAACATCTGCATAACCAAGGTGTTCAAGCGCTGCTGCATTTGCCAGCTGTTCTACCTGGCCATGTAGAGGCTTGGACAACACCGCAATTCCGAGTTGCAGGCATTCACTGATCAATTCAAAACCACTGTTGGTAATCACTCTGCTTGAACTCAACAAGTCCTGCTTGAAACCGGTACGCGAAATGGGCCGCTGATGCATGTTGCCATTGTCTGTGTGCTGCACATCGGGATGATAAATATAGAATTCAAAATTACTATATCGACCCAGAATTGCCAATACTTCCAGTGAATTTTCAAAGGGCAGGTATACGACCACCTTGTGCGGCTGCCTGACAGGTAATTCAGTATCAATATGAAGGTCAACGATTGGAGGCAGGATTGGAAAGCCGAAATGGTGCCAGTGTAAACCGACGTTGATGTTGGCTGGAGCAAAGCCTTGCATCATGCTTCTCAACAACGGGTTCTTAACCCGGGTTGGAAGCGCATGACAGAACGCATACTGATGCCCAATACCAACAACAGGCACACCACGTTTACGGGCTGCGTGCGAAATTACCGGTTCATAATCTGAAATAACGAGGTCGTAAGGTGTCAGATCAAGTTCATTGATGTCGCGCAAGAATTGCATGAAATTATTTTTGCGCAGAGTATTCCAGATATTGATCTTGCCCTTGGAGGACATGAACGTCAGGCCTTCACGCCATTGAAAATTCTGGATATCACCACAGCCTTTTTCGCGGGGGCGCCCACTTAGCAGCCAGGTTACGTCGAGTTCAGGGTAGGCAGCGAGTGTTCTTGCCATTGCACACGCGCGCGTGATGTGCCCATTACCAGTGCCTTGTACACCGTAGAGTATTTTCATTTAGCTAGTACCGTGAATAGTTCCGTGAATAGTTCCGTGGATATGAGCAGGTTCAGATAAACCAGAGTGCGATACAGGTGCCGATCAGGGCGCCCATGAATATGTCGGTAGGAAAGTGCACACCTAGTATCACTCTCGAAGCACCAACGCTTGCGGCCCACAAATACAGGGGCAGGAACAACAGGCTGATACCAAAACTCAGGAAGGTGACAAACAGGAACGCACCAGAGGTATGGCCAGAGGGCAAACTGAATTCATCGGATGCAACAATGGTTGCTTTGAAACCTTCGAGTGCGGCAGGTGGCCTGCGACGCCTGAAGGTATTTTTCAGCACGTAATAAAGTGCCCGCTCAGTAATAAAGGCCATGAGCGCGAGATGGAGCCAATACCGGGTTTCAGTATCCTTCGTGACAATGATGATGGGCAGCAGGACAAAGTACAGCCAGCCATCAGCAGTAGAGGATACAATAAGCGCAAGTTTTGTGAGTCGTGTCTGGAAGGGAGTGTCGAGCAGGGAACGGAAGGTTTTGGTATCAAATGCCTGGATTTGTTTAATCATGCAGTTTCTTGATCCGCTTACATTTTTGACGCTCGCATTGTCGTTGGCTCCAGTAAAAGACTGATTAATTACGTATAAAGGATGGGTAAATTTCGATGACAACAATTCCGCTTGGTCTGTATCGCCATTACAAGGGGAAACATTACAGCGTGGTGGGTTTCGCACGGCATTCCGAAACCAATGAAGTGATGGTGCTCTATGTGCCGCTGTATGGCGAAGGGGGCTATTGGGTAAGGCCGTTAGCGATGTTCAGCGAGTCCATTATCCATGAGGGCAAGGCAGTGCCGAGGTTTGCTTTTAGCGGAAGAGGCTCTTGAAAAGCTTGACTGAATAAACTCTACCAGCGCAGCAAGCTTAAGTGCACGCCGTGGTTCTGTCAGGACAGTTCAAGTAAGACAGGGCAATGATCTGAACCTGTGATGTGATCCAGAATATCGGTTCTGGTAATCTTGTCGAGCAAGACAGGTGAAGCCAGGAAATAATCAATTCGCCAGCCCACATCTCGTTCTCTCGCGCCAGCACGGTAACTCCACCAGGTGTAACGTGCTGCCTCCGGATTGAAGTGGCGGAACGTATCGACGAAATTTGTACCCGCGAGATTGTGCATGCCATCAATTTCTTCCTGCATGTAGCCGGCGCTTTTGTTGTAGTTCTGTTTCGGGCGGGCGAGGTCGATTGGATTGTGTGCCACGTTCAGGTCGCCACAGATAATGACCGGTTTGCGTGCTTCGAGCTTTTTCAGGTATAGCAGGAAATCCTTGTCCCATTGCTGCCGGTAACCGAGGCGCTTGAGCTCGCTGCCGGAATTGGGCGTGTACACGGTAACGACAAAGTAGTCAGGGAATTCCGCAGCAATGACACGACCTTCCTTGTCGTGTTCTTCCATGCCCATGTCCCGGGTAACAGACAGTGGTTCCTTGCGCGTAATAATGGCCGTGCCGGAATAGCCTTTTTTGACGGCGCTGTTGCTGTGGATGTGATAGCCGGCAAGGTCAGCCAGGGCTTCGCGTACCTGATCATCTTGCGCCTTGGTTTCCTGCAGGCAGATAACATCAGGATCGACCCGCAATATTGCCGGCAAAAAATCTTTTTTCATGATGGCGCGGATGCCATTGACGTTCCAGGAAACTATTCTCATCTTATTTGCTCAACTAAACATATTGCCCGCATGCTGCAGGAAAAAGCTGTTCCGGTCTATGGTCGCAAGCACCACGCCGCGGATGTCCTTGCCATCGGAAACCGTCAAGGGCAGTGCAACTCCTGCCGCACCATAACCCCAGATCGTGCGGAAAAAATCTGCCATGCTGCTGACACGGTGCTGGTCTACCGAAACAATAATGTCGCCGGGTTTGAGACCAGCACGTGCTGCAGGCGCATCGCTGTAGATGCCGACTACATAAATTTCAGAGTCTTGTTCCTCGACAAGAGCGCCGAGCCATGGCCGCAGCTTGCCCGGTTTGCGGCCATGCAGTGTCAGGTATTCGAGATGAGGCATTACAAGATCGACCGGGATGAACAGGTTGCCGGGCTCGATTTCACCGGATGGCCCGCGTAGGCCAAGTGCCAACGAACCGATGCCGACCAGTTGGCCTTGCTGGTTGAGTACTGCAGCGCCAGACCAGCGTTCGTAAAAGGGCAGGGTGTATAAGGCTTGTTCCAGCAAGTATTCCCAGCGTCCTGCAAATTCTTCGAGTGCAAACAGATCAACACTGAACGCTTCCTTGTCGCCCGCTCCCAGCACGTTCATGGAATCGCCAGGCTTTACCGAACCCAGGTTTGCGGTTTCAAGATAACTAAGGCCTATCGCTACCGTTGGTCGCAGCAGGGCAAGCCCGGAGTCATAGTCATGGGCCAGCACAATGGCCTCGGCTGTCTGCCCCTTGCGGTTGGTCACCCAGACTTCGGTTGCCTCCATTACTGAATAACCAACCGTGAGTAGTAGTCCGTCCGGCGTGACTTGTACCGCGTGGCTGGTGCGTTCAGTGCCTAGAAAACTCGCGGTCATTGCGGTGGAGGGGATCTTGCTGTGCACGGCCATCAGTGCATCCTGAGGCGGTCGTACAAAAGGAAGTATAGTGGCGCTCATGCAGAGCTGTCCTTAGTCCATTGAGGGTCAGCATTATAAAAGCCAGGCAACAGTGAAAACAGACTATAGAGGCGCTAAATCAAGGAAACACCGGGAAAGCATCCTCAGCGAAGCGGTACGACTAGCGGTCAACAGGTGCGCGCAAAAGTCTTAGGCGCATATTGCTAGTCTTGCGAAGCAACTGGATCGGGTGCTATTCATATCTGGTAATCCTGAAAGTCGGAGCGCATGTGTCCTGATTGCAGGTCCCTGCCAAGGAGTGTGTGCACTGCCTGTTGCTGAGTCAGGAACACCTGGCCGTTGAGGTGCCTTAGAAACTCGGTGGTCCGTAGTGCATCAAACACGGGCCCTTTCACTTCCGATAGATGAAAGCCGATGTCTAGTTGGCGCAGTTTAATGTTGATAGCCTCCAGCACTTCGAGCGCACTTATATCGATGGTATTCACCGCAGAGCACATCAGCACAACATGCCGGATTTCCTTGCGCTCTTGCAACGTCTGGTGAATCATATCTTCGATATAGGAAGCGTTGGCAAAATACAGGCTCTCGTCGATACGCAGGGACAAAATACCCGTATGTGTCACCACTTCATGGCGCAGCACGTTGCGGAAGTGGCCCGTGCCTGCTATCTCACCGACTTCAGCAATGTGTGGACGCGAGGTTTTATGCAAGTGCAACAACAGCGATGCCAGCACACCACATGAGATGCCTATTTCTACGCCAGCGAGCAGCGTCAGGGCCATTGTCATCGTAACGGCGATAAAATCGGTCCTCGAGTAGTTCCAGGTCTGCCGCAAAATTGTAAAGTCCACGAGGCCCAGCACGGCTACAATAATGGTTGCAGCCAGTGTGGCATTGGGTAGCCATGCTAGATAGTCAGTAAACAAAAGCGTCGCAACAGCAATGCCGATAGCAGTCAGAATTCCAGCTGCAGGAGTTTGTGCGCCGGCTTCAAAATTCACCACAGAACGTGAAAACCCGCCTGTCACCGGAAAACCACCACTGAATGCTGCCGCCAGGTTGGCGGCGCCGAGTCCGGTTAATTCACTGTCAGGAGCAATTTTTTGCTGACGTTTGGCGCCAAGGGTTTTGCCGACTGAGACGGTTTCTACATAGCCAATGATGGAAATGAGAATGGCAGGCAGCAACAGACTCCCGGCAACGGTCAGGTTAAACAGAGGCAATTGCAGCGACGGCAAGCCGGAGGGAATCTTGCCGACCAGTGTGACACCACGGTCCTGCAACTGTAATTGCGCAGAGAGCACAGCCGTGCCAATAACTGCCAGCACGGGCGCCGTCTTGCCGAGAAGGTTTGCGTAATAAGCATTAACGCCTAGCTTTTTCAGCAAAGGCACAGCGGCGAATCGTGCCCACAGCAGAAATACCAGAGTGCTTCCTCCGAGCAGTAGCGTAGACATGTTGATCTGGCTGAAATTGCGGGAGAGCGTGGTCAATAACTCCGGCAGATTGTCCCCTGCTACCGGAATCCCCGTGAGATGTTTAAGCTGTCCCAGTGCAATGATCAGAGCCGAGGCAGTAATAAAGCCGGCTACGACCGGATGCGAAATGAAATTGGCGAGAAAACCAAAACGGAAAATGCCGAGCATCAGCAGGAAGATACCCGAAAACAGCGCCAGTAATACGGCTGCACTACTGGCTGTGATTGCATTATCTGCGGCAACCTTCTGTATAGCGGCCGCAGTCATCAGCGAAATAACAGCAACTGGACCGACAGAAAGTGTACGCGACGTACCAAACACTGCATAAGCCACAAGCGGCAGGATACTTGCGTAAAGTCCGGTTTCAGCAGGCAGTCCGGCAAGCAGTGCATACGCAAGCGATTGCGGAATCAGCATGACGGTGACGATAAGCGCTGCCACAAGATCGCTGGTAAAGACTTGTCTGTTGTAAGTCTTTAGCCAGCCAATGCAGGGCAATATTTTCGTGAGTGCAGGGGGCATGAGGCGCTTCAGGATTTTGCTGCAGAGTCAGTCAGCATTTCGTTGCCCTTGAGCATGAGATGCCAGTAAACCCATGGCAACAGATATTTTTTCAGCATCCAAGCCATCCACGTGGGTTTGGTGCCATTGTTCAGCCAGGCTGGAAAAGTCGGTGAAACTTTTCCGCCATACAAAAATTCCGCGAGCACGATGCGGCCTTTCGCAACAGTTAGTGGGCATGACCCATAACCGTCGTAGGCGGCAAGTACAGCTTCGTGTCGTATGTCATGCAACATGTTGCTTGCTACCACCGGCACTTGCTTACGCACCGCTGCCGCAGTTTTCGCATTGGGGGTATTGGTGACATCACCGAGGCCCCAGATGTTTGCATATTTTTTATGTTGCAGTGTGGCCTGGTCCACATCGACCCAACCGGCACGATCGGCGAGCGGACTATTGTGGATGAAATCAGGAGCGCACTGCGGTGGACTGACATGCAGCATGTCAAAGCCGGTTTCCACCAATATGGCTTTGCCGTCCTTGTCAGTGGTGGCAAATGTTGCGATATGGTTCGGGCCATCCACTTTGACGAGGTTATGCTGGAAATGCAGCTTTACGCTGTATTTCTCCACATAAGACATCAAGGCGGGCACATAGTCTTTTACACCGAATAGCACCGCGCCTGCGTTATAAAAGTCGACCTGCACTTGCGGTAGCCAACCTGTCCTGCGCCAATGATCAGCAGAAAGATACATGACTTTTTGTGGTGCCCCGGCACATTTGATCGGCATTGGTGGCTGCGTGAATAGCGCCTTGCCGCCTTGCAGTCCCTTAACCAGTTGCCAGGTATAAGGTGCAAGCTCTGGTGAATAATTTGATGTGACGCCATTTTTGCCAAGTGTTTCCTGCAGTCCTTCAACCGCGCTCCAGTTGAGTTTAAGGCCGGCGCATACACAGAGCCGGTCGTAACTCAGACGGGTGCCGTTGTTAAGTACAATCTCGGATTGCTCCGGCAGGAAGTTGGTAACGGCGGCCTTTATCCAGTTGACTTTGCCCGGCATCAGTTCTGCTGTGGAGCGTGCGGTTTGTTCCAGGCTGAAAATACCTGCGCCGACCAGCGTGAACCCAGGCTGGTAATAATGTGTGTCGGCAGGCTCGACGATAGTGATCTTCAGGGTGGGATCACGGCGCAGCAGACTTGACGCAAGTGAAATGCCGCTAGCACCCCCACCGACAATCAAAACTGCGCAATGCTGAGCAAGGGGATATTCGCGGAACGCATTGGTCTGTTCCGCTATTACCGCTGCAAAACGTTTTGTGAAAGACCGAAAATCAAATCCCAGTCCCTGAGCCTGGGTTACAACCGCAGAAGGATCAGCGCCGTGTTTGACCTGTGCGAGGCTCCACAACGTAATTGAACGGAGACCGCTGCGGCACCAGGCATGCACAGGTTTTTCGGCCGTATTAAATATTGTTGTGAATGTATTAACGTCGTTGCTGTTGATCGTATCGTTGACAACAGGCAGGTAATACATCGCGATGCCTTGCCCACGAGCCAACTCTGTCAGATCAGCACAAGAGGGTTGTCCAGCCACCTCCTGGTCTGGACGATTACAGATCAGGGTTTTGATACCTGCTTTACGCAGTGCAGTTAGATCTTCAGAAACCAGCTGGCCTGAAACCGAAAAATCTGCTGAAACTGTTTTTATTTCCATGTCAGGTTCCTCATCTGTAATAACCCTGAAAAATTATTCACTGTTAGTGTTTAAAAGCATTAATGGGTAACTTGAGGTAGACCCGGTTGTTATTTTCGGCTGGAGGCATATGACCTGCGCGCATGTTTATCTGCAACGACGGCAAGATGAGCCGGGGCATGCCCAACGTTGCATCACGTGCTTCGCGTTTGTGCACATAATCCTCTTCCCGAGTGCCGTCTTTCACGTGGATATTGCCGGCCTTTTGCTCCGCTACGGTGGTTTCATAGGCGACCGCACGCGTCTCCGGATAGTCGTGGCACATAAACAGCCTGGTCTCTGATGGCAGGCTCAGGACTTTGTGAATTGAACGAAACAACGTGTGTGCACTACCACCGGGAAAATCTGCACGCGCAGTTCCCTGGTCCGGCATGAACAGAGTATCACCCACAAAAGCAGCATCTCCTATGACATGTGTCATGCAGGCAGGCGTATGTCCGGGAGTATGCATGGCACGGGCCTGCAGGTTGCCGACCTGGTAGGTCTCACCATCAGCAAACAGATGGTCGAACTGCGAACCATCACGCTTGAATTCGCTGCCGGTATTAAAGATCGTACCAAATACTTCCTGCACTGTAGTAATAAGCGCCCCAATGCCGAGTTTGCCCCCCGTTCGTTCCTGAATGTAGGGTGCAGCTGAAAGGTGGTCAGCATGTACATGGGTTTCAATCAGCCATTGCACATCCAGCTGTTGCTCCTTGATAAAAGCGATGATCCTGTCTGCGCCCTCATACGAGATTGTGCCCGACGGATAGTCGATGCTCATCACCGAGTCGATAATCGCGCAAGCATTCGAAGAAGGATCTTTGACCACGTAAGAAAAAGTCGCCGTGTCCTTGTCGAAAAACATCAAAACCTCGGGGTTATGCTGGGCGCCTGATGGCTGCATTTGGTAGCTCCGTTGCGTTTAGTGAGGCTGATTAACTGTGTGTACGTTAAAGATACGATAGACGCACAATGTGTAGCCCATCATCAACGGCAACGAGACTAGCAGTCCGGGACAATTCTGCACATTGGCCTGTAGCGATGCTGCTGGCTCTACTGGCAAGGTAGTTGAGACTAACGGTGATCCCACCAATCCAGGCCTGGAACAGGAAATGGCAGTCAAACTGAAGTTTGCCGCAAGCTGGATGCGCGCGCGTAATAGAGGATAAAATTCTGGCATCGGTAAACATCCTGTCTATCACGGTACTGAAAGGCGCAAAAAATGCAGCGGATAGCTGCAATTAATACTTGATAAGAAAGCTTAGGCTTTTTTCCTGCGCTTACAGATGCGTCAAATCAAATGATCGACAAAAACCTTTATATTGCTGCTTGTTATCTCGTCCATGTAAGTAAATTCTACGCTCAAGGTGTACAACCCCGGAGTTTCCTCGTG
>CAIYIP010000189.1 GCA_903926285.1 uncultured Gammaproteobacteria bacterium | reverse complement strand
TGCTTGAGTTGTTGCTTCTGCTTCAGCTGGCACTTCTGGTTCGGCGCTCGCTACAACAAAGGCTTTTTGTCCAAGCTGCGGCGCGATTTTCTCGGCAACTTCCTCTGCAACTTCTGCTGCAGTTTGTTCAAAAACGGCTGTTTTGTCATAAGTAACCAGGGCATCAATACCGTGTGCAATTAAACGTGTATCGAAGGTTATTGCCGTGCGCAGGAATTCGGTAACTGCCCCTGCTTCTTCAACTAGCGGTGTAACTTGCAGGGTATAGTCCAGTGCTACTGCTTGTTCAGCTTGCAGAATAGCGTCTCCTTGTGGCAAACATTCTTCTGGTAACTTTTCTTGTACTTCAGCATTCTGCCAACTGTGTTCATCTACCACTGAAGCCACTACCTCTGCAGCAATTTCACCTGTGGCTGAACGATCTCTCAATTCGACCAGAGTTTCCTGCGCGAGATACTGTTCGATTTCAGCTGTAACATCGAGTACCGCTGGTGTAGCTTCCGCCGCGGGCGCTTCGTGTGCGACGCCCATCACCAGGGTGTCATGTGTCAGCAACTTCAGAGGTGAGGTTTCCGCAGTTTCAGGGCTGCGCCAATCCTGAATATCCGCAGTTACCGCAACCGCGTATTCCGCAACTTCAACGCTAATTGAGAGCTCTATCTCTGCAACAGCATCCAGTACAGTAGCAAATGCTGGTTCGACGGCTTGTTCGATGGCCACAGCCAACTGCGAAGCTTCAACTGCAATTTTTTCTGCGCCAACCTGTATATTCTCTGCTTCGCTTATTTCCGCCAGATTATTGCCTGCTGCGGGGAAAATTTCGGGCGCAGCAGCAATTATTTCGACTTGAGGTATCAATTCGATCAGGCTCTCCTGTGCAACTTGATACTCAGCTTCCTGGACAACTTCTTGTTCGGCATCAGCGATGATGACAGCCGTTTGTTCAAAAACTTCCGGCGTCTCGTGCGCGAGGACGGCATCTATTATGGCAATGTCGTGCGCGACTGAACTCACATCGCATGCCGACGGAATACTGGCCCGGAAATCCTCTAGCAACTCCAGCAAGCGGTTGGATACTGGCTTCATGCCGTCAAGCACCGCAACGCCCAATTGCAAGCGACCGCTGATAACATTGTTCAGCAGATTTTCGACACTCCAGGCGAGTGCACCGACCGCTTCAGCACCAACCATCCGGCCGCTGCCCTTGAGCGTATGAAAGCTGCGACGCAAGGTTGCCAGCGCTTCAGTATCACCTGGCTCTCGGGCCAGGGCATCATGACAGTCTTTGATCTGCAGCAGCACTTCCTGAGCCTCTTCGACAAAAATAGCCCGGATTTCGTCATCTTCGGACGTCGCTGCATCCACGGAAAACTTGCCAGCATCATGGGCCGGCAGGTCAGCAACGCTGATAGAAGCGAGATCACTGGCTTCGATGGCAATTACTACGGCATCATGAACAGGCGCACCCGCAACACTGACAGAAATAACATCACGGGTGTCGACAGCAAACTCGGCAACTTCACTGACAGCCATCTTCGTAAGGTCGGCAGAAGCAACAGGACTGACACCAAAGCCGAGAGCTTCCAGGCAAGCATTACACTCCCGCTCAAGACGCTGGCAGTTTTCAAGCCTGCCAATACTCACCTGATCAAGATACAGGATCGTACTGATGATCAAATGGGCGAAGGCATCGGTTACCTTGACGACCGCCTGGTCCTGTGCGCTGCCCGCTCCGCTGACCAGTTTGGCTTGGACAACGTTTCCGCCAGCAGCACAGAAGTCAGCAGCACGCGCAAGTGGAACAGTCGCGAGCGCAAACCCGGCACTATGAAGCAGTCCAGTGACATCCGCCAACTTGCCACTGTCCCAGTTCGCTTCGGCATAGTCATTTATTGCAACTACAACTTGTTCCAGGTTCTTTATGGCTTCAACCACAACACTTAACTTCACACCTGTGAGCGCAGTGCTGTCATGTTTTCCTGCTCGGGAGACAAATACGGTTCTTTCAAGTTCTTCTGCCCGCCGCTGGAGGGACAGTTCACACTGATACAGGGTTTGAGCACAACGATCGAGGTAGTCCGTAACGGCATCAGTACCAGCCGCTACCAGTGACGACTCTATACAGGTAGCCAGCACAGCAACCAGCGGTGTCATACCGAGTGCCGCAATCG
>CAIYIP010000188.1 GCA_903926285.1 uncultured Gammaproteobacteria bacterium | reverse complement strand
TGGGGTTGCTACCGCAACTATTGCAGCGCGGCTTGGCCTTGAATGCCATGTCTTCATGGGCACGGAAGATATCAAACGTCAGTCGGCCAATGTGTTCCGCATGAAAATGCTGGGAGCCAATGTGGTTGGTGTCAGTTCCGGTTCCTGCACGCTCAAGGATGCCATGAACGAGGCACTGCGCGACTGGGCAACCAATGTTGATAATACCTACTACATCATCGGCACAGTCGCGGGTCCGCATCCGTATCCCATGCTGGTCCGGGACTTCCAGAGCGTAATCGGCCGCGAAGTGAAAGAGCAGTGCATGATTCAGAATGGCCGGCTGCCAGATTCACTCGTCGCTTGTGTTGGTGGCGGTTCCAATGCGATTGGTTTGTTCTATCCTTTTATTGGCGACGAAAGTGTCCGCATGATTGGTGTTGAAGCTGGCGGACTGGGTATTGCGACAGGCAAACATGCTGCACCACTCACAGCAGGGCATCCCGGAGTTCTGCATGGCAATCGCACATATTTAATGAATGATGAAGATGGTCAGATACTGGAAACCCATTCTGTATCGGCCGGTCTGGATTATCCAGGGGTCGGCCCTGAACATTCCTGGCTCAAGGATATCCATCGTGCTGAGTACACTTCAGTAACTGATGCTGAAGCACTTGATGCGTTCCGTTTCCTCACGCGTTCGGAAGGCATAATTCCTGCGCTTGAATCCAGCCATGCTGTGGCACATGCCATGAAACTTGCGCCGACTTTGCCAGCCGATCACATCATGGTGCTGAATTTGTCCGGTCGTGGTGACAAGGACCTTCATACAATTGCCGGGATCGACAATATCAAGCTCTGACGTTTGCCTCCTGAATCATCTACATCAAGAACTAAAAATAATAAAGCCGAGTAATCCGTCATATGAGTCGTATCCAGGAATTTTTTGCACAACTACAAATCAAGGGCAAGAAAGCGCTGATTCCGTATATCACTGCAGGCGATCCGAATCTTGAAACTACCCTGGGCCTGATGCACGCGCTGGTCGCCAATGGTGCCAACATCATAGAGCTGGGCTTTCCGTTCAGTGACCCATCTTCGGATGGCCCTGTGATCCAACGTGCCATTGAACGGGCGCTTGCAAAGAAAACCACACTGCGCAACGTGTTCGAACTAGTACAGCGTTTTCGCACAACTGATGCCACTACCCCTGTTGTTCTGATGGGTTATCTGAATCCTGTGGAATGTATGGGTTATCAAACTTTTGCCGATCTTTGTGTTGCCTCTGGTGTCGATGGCGTTCTGCTTGTGGATATGCCTCCAGAAGAAGCGCATGATCTACACGCTATCCTGCGCAAGAGCAAGATAGATACCATTTTCCTGGTTGCACCGACTACCAATCAACATCGTACTGAAGCAATCTGCAAATTGAGCAGCGGCTATGTCTACTACGTGTCATTGAAAGGTGTCACAGGAGCAGCGCATCTTGATGTCGATTCAGTCGTGAGCAACCTCGCGCGCTTGCGGCAACATACCAGTCTGCCACTTGGCGTGGGCTTTGGTATTCGCGATGCTGAAAGTGCTGCGAGCATCGCCAAAGTAGCGGATGCAGTAGTCGTCGGAAGTGCTTTGATCAACAAGATTGCCGAGTTGCAGGATGGGGTAAGTTACACCCATGCGCAGCTTATTGAGCAGACAGCAATTATCAAATTGATGCGCTCAGCGATGGATGCATGAAAGCTGATTTAACAGCTGCCATAAACCGTTAACAGAATGGAGTAATTGATAGTCATGAGCAGATGGATAGACAAGATTCTGCCTACGATAATGAAAACCAGCCCCACTGCGAAAACCCGCAGTGTGCCGGAAGGTTTGTGGAAAAAGTGCCCGCGTTGCGAGGCGGTTTTGTATCGGGACAATCTGAGTGAAAACCTGGATGTATGCCCCAAGTGTGATCATCACATACGCATCACCGCACGCCAGCGGCTCGACATTTTTCTCGACAAGGAAGGGCAGACAGAAATTGGTGCCGATATCGAGCCTGTTGATATCCTCAAGTTCAAGGATCTCAAGCGCTATAAGGATCGCCTGAGCGCAGCGACGAAGGCAACGGGCGAAAAAGATGCGCTTGTGGTGAAAGAAGGCAGGGTGCTAGGCCGCGCCGTCGTCGTAGCGGCTTTTGAATTCGGTTTTATCGGTGGCTCAATGGGAGCTGTCGTGGGTGAAAAATTCACCATGGCGGTTAATCGCTGTCTGGAGCGCAGATTACCTCTCGTGTGTTTTGCTACCAGTGGTGGCGCCCGTATGCAGGAAGCACTTATCTCACTTATGCAGATGGCAAAAACGGCGGCTGCTCTCGAAAGAATGAAACAGAGCGGCCTGTTGTATATTTCTGTACTGGTCGATCCGGTTTATGGCGGTGTTTCTGCGAGCCTTGCCATGCTGGGCGACCTCAATATTGCCGAGCCACGCGCCTTTATCGGTTTTGCTGGTCAGGATGTGATCCGCCAGACCGTGCGGGAAAAATTGCCAGAAGGTTTTCAACGTAGCGAGTTTCTGCTGGAGCACGGCGCCATCGATATGGTCGTGCACAGGCATGAGTTGAAGACACGGATCAGCAGCCTGATCAATAAGCTGATGCCTATTGCCAGTGCAAAACCCGGATCAGTACTTGGCACACCGGCATTTGCTGACGACAAAGCCGCAAAATATCTCCCCAAACGCCGTGCGGCCGACTAGGCACTGCCAAAGATGATGCAGGCAGCAAAGACCAAATGAAGCAGCTAGATGGCAGCAGAGATCTGCAAGGCTGGCTGCAATGGCTTGAACAACTGCACCCCAGTTCGATT
>CAIYIP010000187.1 GCA_903926285.1 uncultured Gammaproteobacteria bacterium | reverse complement strand
TCCGCTTCGGCAATCTCGATTACGATACCGATACTGAAAGCGTCGATGGTTTTACCTTGAGCCCCGACAGCAAGGTCACCACGTTGGTGGTAGACGAAAGCAACAACACCCTTGAAGGTCTCATGACCAGCATCAACAGGGCAAATTTTGGCGTGAAGGCTTCTATCGTAAATGACGGTGCAGGTTTCCGTCTGTTGCTGGCCTCCGAAAAAACCGGCGTGCAGAACAGTCTCGAAATTTCAGTTGATGACATGGATGGCCTTGATACCGACACAGGCACCTCGGCAGGCCTTTCCAATTTTGCGTTCAACAGCCAGGCGGCACATTTTGCCCAGACGCGCGCAGCGGCCAATGCTGAATTTACCATAAATGGACTAGCGGTCACCAACGCCAGCAATCGCATCACCACCGCGATAGACGGTATTACGCTCGACCTGAAAGACGTCAGCACCGGTCCAATCCAGCTCGAGGTTAAAAGTGATACGAGCAGTATTGTCACTGCGCTGAATACCTTCATTACAGGTTATAACCAGTTTACGAAGACCGTCAAAAGCCTGACCAGTTATAACGCTGCAACTAACACCGCTGGTGTCCTGCTTGGTGATGCTTCTGTGCGTTCCATCGTGGGACAGGTAGATGGAATTTTGCGTAATGCAGTATCCGGCGTCGTGGGCGAGTTTGGCGCGCTCGCCGAGATAGGGCTGAAAACTTCTGCAACAGGTGAATATTCACTCGACACCGACAAATTCAAGAAGCTGCTCGACAGTGATCCCAATTCAATCAAGGCCTTGTTTACGGCGTTTGGAATTCCTACTGATTCAGACATAAGGTACCTGGGTGCTACGAGCACTACCAAAACCGGATCATACGCAGTCGATATATCACAACTCGCGGAAGCAGGTTATAACAGTGGCAGTGGTGTGCTGCCAGATTTTGGCTTGGGCAACACGCTGACGCTCAGCAGCAGTAACAATACGATCAGTCTGGAAATCAATGGCGTCAACACAGGTGATCTCACGCTGACCCAAGGTGTTTATACCAGTGGCGAGGCGCTTGCGAGCGAACTCCAGGCGCGCATCAATGGTTCCACCACGCTCGTCAAGGCTGGTACCAGTGTCAAGGTAAGCTACAGTGCCGATACCGATGCGCTGACAATTTCCTCCGCGATAATCGGCAGCAGTTCCAAAGTCAAAATTCTTGCGGTCGGCGCCAATATGACGGCAGATCTGGGTCTCGGTGTGGGCACTGGTACGGTTGGCCATGATGTCGCAGGAACAATTAACGGTATTGCAGGCAAGGGCATTGGTGAAGTGCTTACAGCCCAGACCGGCAACAACGCCGCAGGCCTTGGGTTGGCCATAAATGGCGGTGCCATCGGCAGCCGAGGCACAATCAAATTCTCGCGCGGCATTGCGGATCAGCTCAATGGCCTGTTGATTGCAATCATGGGGAGTGAAGGCAGCCTCAATGACAGGATTGAAAATCTCGGCGAAAAAATCGAAGCGGTTAAAGACAAGAAAACTGCGATGGAAGCGAAGTGGCTGGCAGTAGCCGATCGTTATACCGCGCAATTCAATTCACTTGATAGTTTGTTGTCGGGCTTGAAATCCACGAGCACCTATCTGGAAACGCAGCTTGCGAATCTGCCAGGCAGCACGTTCAATAACAATCGTTAAATAGTAAAAAAGTAGTCAAGAGATTGCTTCCTGTTGCCGTAAATATGAAGGGTAGGTTGAGAATAAATTATCAACCAATACCATCCCGGCACTGCCAGCACAGGAATGCAATATGTACAACTCAAGCGCAATAAATCAATACCAGTCGGTTGAAGTGCAAAGCAAGGTAGCGGCCTCTAATCCGCATAAGTTGATCAGCATGCTGCTTGAAGGGGCGCTGAAAAAAATAGCCATCGCCAGTGGTGCAACCAAGCGAGGAGACGTCGCGATGAAAGGTGCATCACTGAGTGGGGCAATGAGAATTATAGACAGCCTGCGCGCTTCACTTGATCTGGAACGTGGAGCCGAAATTGCGGATAACCTGACAGCACTGTACTCCTACATGGAACGCAGATTGCTGGAAGCTAACCAGAAATCCGACGTATCTATAATGGCTGAAGTAAGTGCCCTGCTGACTGAGATCAAGTCGAGCTGGGATAAAATTTGCTGAATTGGAGAGTAAATGCACGCCGTAAATACTTTGAGTCCAGAATCGGCTCATGAAAGGGAAGTCCATGACAGGCAGCGCCGGTTTCAACTTGCACGACTGATTACGTTGTCCGAGGAGATGCTGGAGCATGCCAAAGCTGGATCCTGGCTCGAGGTTGAAGATATGGAAATTATCCGGCGTGTAGAGCTTGAAGAGTGTTGCGCGATGCAGCATGAGCTACCCTCACTGCTCATCGCGCAAGCACTTGCTGCTATTATCCATATCAATGAACAGATGGTGACGATTGTCAGGCAGGCCAGGGACCAGGTCAGCAAGAACCATAGCAGGGAAGTGGAAGCGATGCAGGGCGTCAGAGCGTATCAGCAAGATTCCGTCTAGTGACAGACAGCCGTTTATTACCAGGATGAGCATGAACCAAACGACAGAAAAAGGACTCGAATTCAACGGCAGATTGCCACTGTCGGTGGAAACCCATGTCCAGATACTTTCCGCTGCAGAACTTGTGCGGATCAATTCAGGTAATGAGCAACTGCTTAGAACTGTCATGTTGCTCGAAGAAAAGGCAGATGTGG